>JAFTAC010000053.1 GCA_017458805.1 Victivallales bacterium
CCTGGTGCTGAAGCACCAGGCACAGGACAGGTTTGCTGCGCTTGACCTGTTCTGTGCACCGCGCTTGACCTGTTCTGTGCACCGCGCTTTAGCGCGGTGAAAAAAGGGAGACAACCATGAACCTAGATAAAAACGGCTTTGTACAGCTCCGCAAGGCGGGGAAAGAGACGGCTACTATTGTGGTGACGGGCGACTGTTGCCCAAGAAGCCCTGGCGAGCAGCTGATATTGGACGGCAAGGCGGAGGAGATTATGGAGCCTGTCATGGAAGTTTTCCAGGGGGCCGACCTCTCCATCATGCAGTTTGAGACTCCATTGACGACGGACGAGACACCCATTGTCAAGAGTGGTCCCAACTTGAAATGCCATCCAGACACGATTGACCTGCTTCATGCATGGGGTGGTGATGTCGCATTGCTTGCCAACAACCATATCGGCGACTATGGCCCCAAGCCCGTGCTGGAAACGATGGATATTTTGAAGCAAAACGGCTTCAAGTCAGTTGGCGCGGGAAAGAACCTTGACGCTGCCTACAAGCCGTTAGTTTGTGATGCAGGTGGAATAAAGGTCGGTATTTTGAACATCGCGGAGAACGAGTTCGGCTCTGCTGGTCCCGACAAACCTGGCGCGGCCCCGCTCAATCCCTGCCTGAACATCCGCCAGATCATGAAGCTCTCCAAGAAGGTGGACGTATGCATGGTCATCACGCACGGGGGCAACGAGCACAATCCGCTGCCTAGCCCACGAGTGGTCGATATGTCCAGGGCCTTTGCAGAGGCGGGTGCGGATGTGGTCATCAACATCCATCCTCACTGCCCCCAGGGATACGAGTACCACGAGGGCTCGCTTATCGTCTATAGCCTGGGCAACTTCTATTTCCCATGGCCTACGGACCGTGGCTACAAACCTGGCAAGATGTGGACGCTGGGCTATGTGGCAAAACTGACGATTGACGCAAAGGGCATCTGTGCCTTCCAGGCAATTCCTGTTCAGTTTGATATTGGCGGCGCGTTTGTGAAGAGCCTCTCTGCCAAGCAGAATGCCCGCTTTGCCGCCTATTTGGATGAGATTTCGCAGCCCATTGCCGACCCTGCCGCATTGCAGAAGTATTACGAAGGCTGGGTGGCAAACAGCGGCTATGCAAACTACCTCGTCAACTCCCCTGTCAAGTCAGAGGATTTTGCGGCGCCCGCCCCGAATCCAAAGCTCATGCCCTTGCGCAACCTCTTTACCTGCGAGGCACACAACGACCTCCTGAAAACCTATATGCGTCTTGTCGAGGAGGGGCGTGTCGAAGAGGCAAAGGCCAATCTCTATAAAGCGGAGTTTGAACTGTAGCCAGGTTTTCCGCGCACTCTGAAGGAGTGCGCGGTCAGGACGGGGCCGCGGCGTGTGGCCGCGCTTCGATTGTCGTCCAGAGTGCGCGGCGCGTAGCCGCGCACATTTTTATCAGAACGTGGTCCCGACACGCCCGAGGAACTTGCCTGTCTGGGTGTCGATTTTGACGGTTTCGCCGCTTTCCATGTATTCGGGGACCTGGATGACAAGGCCTGTTTCCGTCTTGGCAGACTTGCCGCGGTTCGTGGCGCTCTGCCCCTTGATGGCGGGGTCACACTCCACCAGCTTCTGCTCCACAACATCGGGCAGCTTGATGCCGACGACGCGCTCTTCGAGGATGAGGGCCTGGATGCCCTCCATGTCCTCGATGAGGTAGTATTCGGCATCGCCGATGATGGACTTGTCCAGGCTGTACTGGTCGTAGTTCTCAAGGTCCATGAAGGTGAAGGTGTCGCCTTCTTTATACATGAACTGAACTTCTGTCTGCCTGAAGTCTGGCTCTGGGAAGTTGTCTTCACCCTTGCAGCTCAAATCGGTTTTGGTCTGGTCGATGAGGTTTCTGCAGCGGATTTTGTAGATGGTGGCCGCGCCACGCGCCGATGGCGTGTGCTTTTCAACGTTCTCCACGATGTGCGGGGCGTTGTTGACTGTGATGATACTGCCTGTGGCAAATTGCTTTACTAACATGGGTGTTTTCTCTTTTTTGGGGGGAACCTGGCGCTCAAGCGCCAGGCACAGAACAGAGGGCGCGGGGCGTTCGCCCCGCGCTTTTCCCGGTGCTTGAGCACCAGGCACAGAACAGAGGGCCTACCGCAGCTCCACGCCTGGGAGGGCGGCGAGGGCCTTGCGGATTTGCTCCTGGAGGGCATTGCCCTCGTCATCGGTCATGGTGCGTTCGGGGTTGCGGAAGGTGATGTTGTAGGCGAGGCTGCGACGGCCTTTGCCGAGAACCTTCTCATCCTCGAAGATATCGAAGAGCTGTATCTTCTCCAGATACTGGAGCTTGAGCCCCTGGATGAGGGCGACGATGTCGTTGTGCTTCAAGTTGCTGGGCGCCACGAAGGAGACGTCGCGCGAGGTGCCAGGGAACTGCGGGATGGGCGTGTACTTGGAGATGCCCTTGGACATTGCCATCAGCTGCTCCGTCTCCAGCAGGGCGATGAAAAGCGGATAGCGGAGGCGCATGCCCTTTGTCAGCGCAGGGGCGGCTTCGCCGAAGGAGACGAGTACCTTGCCATTGATCTTCCAGGCAGCGGCAGCACCTTTCTTGAAGGCGGGGGAGGCGATGGGCTCCCAGGCGATGTTCCTGTAGCCACGACGTGCCAGCCAGTCCTCCATAAGTCCCTTCATGTCATAGAAGTCGTAGGCGCGTGCGAGGTCTGCGCCGAAACGTCCAGGGTAGGGCCTGCCCGTCAGGGCGACGCCTGCCTGGGTGCGTTCAAGATACTTGCCGTTGTCGTTCTGGAAGACGCGTCCCATCTCAAAGAGGCCGAGGTCGTGTTCGTTGCGGGCAACGTTGTGCGCGACAACCTCCAGCAGACCTGGCAGGATGGTGGGACGCAGGTAGGCGGTGTCGATGCTGATGGGGTTATAGACCTTCAGGATGTTCTCCTCGGCCAGTTCCGTGCCCGCGAGGCACTGCGAAAGCGACCAGAGGCTGTAGTTGAAAATCTCGTCGAGTCCCAATGCGAGGAAGTCGGCTCGTGCGGTTTCCTGCGGGAGGAACTTGTCGTCCTTGAGGGTGCCGCCGATGCTTGCCTTGACGGGGGCCTCGGGGATGGTGTCCAGCCCGCACATCTGGGCGACCTCTTCGAAGAGGTCGTGTTCCGCCTTGAGGTCGAAGCGCCATTCGGGAGTGCGGACGGTGATGCTCTCCGCATCCTGCGAGAGAATGGTCAGGCCGCGCCTCTTGAGGCAGTAGGCGATCTGCTCGTTGCTCAGGTTCAGGCCTAGACGCGAGTTGCAGCGGGCGAACTTCATCGTGATGTCCTCGCATTGCCACTTCTTGCCGTAGCAGTCGATGACGCCCTTGCGCTGGGTGGCACCGCAGAGCTGGCAGAGCAGGCTGGCGGCACGTTCGCTGGCGAGAGCGGTCAGGTAGGGGGAGACGCCGCGCTCATAGCGGTAGGAGCTGTCTGTCGCCTTGCCCAGTGTGCGGGAGGAGATGCGGATATTGGAGCGGTCGAAGGTGGCGGCCTCCAGCAGAACCGTGGTGGTATCGTCGGTGATCATGCTGTTTTCGCCGCCCATGATGCCCGCCAGGGCGACGCCGCGTTCGGCATCCGCGATGAGCAGGTTGTCGTGGGAGAGGGTGAGCTTGGTTTCATCCAGGGTGGTGATGGTCTCGCCGTCGGCGGCGCGGCGGACGATGATCTTGGAACCAGCCAGAGTGCGCAAGTCAAAGGCGTGGAGCGGGTTGCCGAACTCCAGCATCACGTAGTTGGTGATATCGACCACGTTGTTGATGGAGCGCAGGCCGACAGCTTCCAGGTGACGCACCATCCAGTCAGGCGATGGGCCGATTTTCACGTTGTCGAAGACACGCGCCATATAGCGTGGGCAGAGGTCGCTGTCACGCACCTCCACGGAGACGCTGTCGTGGATGTTCTTGGTCTCATCGATGGTGATGGGCATGTCGGGGAGGCGCAGTTCTGCGCCCGAGACAGCGTGGATTTCACGGGCGATACCGATGTGGGAGAGCCAGTCGGGGCGGTTTGGGGTGACCTCCCAGTCGATGACGGAGTCGGTCTTGACAAGGGATGTCAGCGGCACGCCGAGCGGGGTGTCATCGGGCAGAATCATCAGGCCCGAGTGGTCCTCGCTCAAGCCCAGCTCCTTGGCTGAGCACATCATGCCGTTGGATTCCACACCGCGCAGTTTCGCCTTCTTGATGGTGAAGTCGCCGAACTTGGTGCCTAGCGTAGCCAGCGGAACAGTCTTGCCCGCATCGCAGTTCGGAGCTCCGCAGACAATCTGCAACGGGTCGCCTGCGCCAGTCGTGACCTGGCAGATGCTCAGGTGGTCGGAGTTGGGGTGCGGCTCGCGTGAAAGGATTTTGGCGGTGACGACGCCATCGGGGATGCTTCCGATGGTTTCAATGCCCTCGACTTCAAGCCCTGCGGCGGTCAGTCTGGTTGCAAGTTCCCTTGGCTGCCAGGGAATGTCAATGTAATGGCTCAGCCAATCAACGGATGTTTTCATTAGTGGTTAGGGGTTAGGGGTTAGATTAGTGATTAGTGATTTGTGATTAGATTTGCTGGCTTCTTACAACCACTCAGGGTAGCGTCCTGACTGGGAGCAGAATTGTCATCGCGGGAACCACCTGTATGGCAGAGGTTTGTCCCCTGTGTTGTTGTAGTAGATGAAGCCCACGATCATAAAGATAACGGCGGAGAGCACTTCGCCCGCAATGATGCCAATCATCAACGGACGCATGTTCTTTGCCATCTTGATGCCTCCAAAGCGCAGGACGCATTTCTTGAGGAGCCAGCCGATGAGCATGGAATGGGTGGTCATACTCATGGGGTAGGTGGCCCACAGAAGGAACATCACGGGATGCAGCGGCCACTTGGGTACGCGCAGGCGCAGCACGCTGAAGAACCAGACCGCCACGATGCCGAAGATGAACGCCCCGAGAAAGTTTTCCTTTGGCTGAATCAAGCTGAAGCGCTGCCACCAGGGCAGGGTGTTCGCCTCTGTCAGAAGCCCCAGGGCCTTCAGGTTCAGCACCTCGGTGAGGGCAGGGCGGAAGGGCATGGTGGGAAGCCTCTGGTATCCCCAGTTCATCGTGATGGGACCGCCAAACTCATAGATGGAAATTAGTATTGCAAGCACCGCGATGATGCACGCCACTGCATACATGGAGATGGAGGCCACGCCCGCCCCCGTCGTGTTGACTTTCGAGCGCTCGCACAGTTTGAAACCGTTAGTCAGGAAAGGCATGAAGCTCTGGCACTGGTCGATGCAGAGCATCACGCAGACAAAGCCGCAGATGACGATTGCCTGGGGCGGGAACGCATAGCTGCCCAGGCCCGCCACCAGCAGGCCGAAAATGGTCCAGCGAGGCTGGATGAAGAAAAGGCCTGTTTCCGCGCTGATGCGGGAGACGACCACGAAGGAGAGCAGAGTGAGGGTGACGGTGATGATGGCGAAGGGCAGCTCAAGCCCGATGCGCCACACCAGCCATATCATCACAAGATAGGTTATGATGAGGATGCGCATGGCCCAGGTGCCAGATGGCGGCATGTCGGACTTTGCCGTGGGGAACAGCGCCTTTTTCAGAAGGGAACCGTAGTAGTTGCGGCCTGTGTAGAGGAGGATGCAGAACATGGCGATGTAGGAGCCTGCGCGTTGCCAGCCCTGCCAGCCACCGACCCAGTCTGTGCTCAGATTCATGCCGATGGTCACCAGCGGCAGTGCGAAAAGCACCCAGCAGATTTGTGAGAGGCCCAAGGTCAGGGAGACCTCCGTGCTCAGGAAGAAGGCGAAGGCGGTGACCAACGGGAAGAAAGTGAAGCGCAGCAAATCGCCGCCCCATTGCACCTTGAAAAGAGAGGGCCACACCTTCGAGAAGGGGGCAAGGCTCCATTGAAGCTGAACAGGTATATAATAGTCTGGATACCAGACGACTAGACCATTGTTGATGCGGATGACCAGCAGGATGATGAACCCCGTCCAGAAGAGTCCGCTTTTGCAGATGGCTGGCAGGAGATGCCCTTCATCACGTTCGATGAGCGCGGCGTTGAAAGAGGCGATGGGGAAACTGAGGAACTCGTGTTCGGACCACTGCTTGAATGTGATGACAGCTAGGCAGACCGACGCCAGTGCGCTCAGCAGAACCAACGGCATCCAGGTGAAAAGCGGACGCTTCCATGCCTCCCAGGGGACACGCTTCACCGCATGTGAGAAACGTTCACCGAAGGGTGGCTGGGTCTCCGTGGTTTTGGGGGCACCGAAGATGTAGGCACTGACGGTCTCGTCGTAGTTCTTGTCGTTGACATCGACGAGCATGGAGGGGGGCGCATAGTCCAGCAGGTTGTTTCGCTGCCATCCCGCCGTGACCTTGTTCCAGTGGTAGGGCATGATCATCGTATGGGTGAACTGCTCCAGAAGGCCGCGTCCAGGGATGCTGCACGCCCCGCTCCATAGCAGTACAATCAGTGCCAGCTCACGGGAGGAGAGTGCCAGCTTTCGGCTGCAGAGCCCCAGCAGGGGGTTAACCAGCAGCACGAACAACACCAGGATGCCTATCACGATGATGGGGAGCAACTGGCCGTTCGTGAAGCTCTCCAGCCCCAGCACCACGTCGTTGATGTAGCCCATGGAGGCGATGAAGATGGCCCCGATGAAGCCGATGGCCAGGGCGATGATCGTCTTTGTGCTGATTTTTGCCATTGATGTCAAGGGCTCTGTTTCGAGAGGAAATCTCTGACAGAGCAGATGGAGTTTGTTGAAAGTCTGGTTACGGGGGAACCGCACTTTGTTTTCCATGCAAGAAGAAACTCACAAGGAAACAACCGAATAATGCGCGGTTATCCCCGTGGAGGTAGTTTCAATTGAAACAGAGCTCCAGTTCGAGTTCGGGGGCCAGGCCCAGTTCGCTTCGTTTCAGCCAGCGGTACTCCTCTGGCGGCAAGGTGTCGTCGATGGTTTTGAAAAGCTCGTGGTAGCGTTGCCTGAACTTCAGGGAGTTGCGGGCGATGTTCGTGGCATACTCCTCCTTTCCAAAGGAGGCGGTGGTGATGCCTTCGAAATGGTACATCTCCACATTCGGGTCGTAGGCAACCTCATATCCTTTCAAACGTGCGCGGACGCACAAGTCCAGGTCCTCGTACTGCACGGGGTGGAAGAGTTCGTCCAGCAGGCCGACGGTATCGCGGAGGTCGGTGCGCATCATCCAGCAGGCGCTGATGAGCGCCCAGCAGGGCCAGTACTCCTGGTAGCGCGCATCGTACCTCTCCTGGCCGCGCCCGCGGAAGGCGATGCGGCCCAGGCGGCTGATGCCAACGCCTGCGCACTGTATCTTGTGGGGTTTGTAGGGGTAGATCATCTTGGCGCCCAGGACACCGAGATTGGGGACGGCGTCGAAGCGGCGTATGAACATCTCCAGCCAGTTCTTTGTGCAAACCACCGCGTCATTGTCGATGAAGACAGTGTATTTGGAGGTGGCCTTGACCCAGGCTTCGTTTCGCGCCAGGGAACACCCCTTGTTTTCGTTGTTGCGCCATGTGTGGAACTGGACTCCCGCCTTCTCGAAGCGCGCAGCGTATTCCTTGATAAGCGCGGGCGTCTCGTCGTCGGAGCAGTTATCGACCAGGAAGATTTCCCTGGGGAGAGTGCTTGCGTTCAGGATGCCGTCCAGTGCATAACGGGTGAACTGGGCACCATTATGGGCAAGCATGACAATGCTGACATCACAGGAACTCATAGTCGTTAAGCCTTTGGTGTGGAGGATTGTGGAGCGGAAGAGGCGTTCACGCTCTGCGTGTATTTGCACTTGGGGTAGGCGGAGCATGCGATGAAGCTGCGACCACGCGAGAAGCGCTTCACCAGCTGCGCACCGCACAGCGGACAGGGGGTGTCAAGCACATTGGCCTTGCTTTGCGGCTGAGGCATGTTCAGGTTTTTGGCGCGCTCTGCGTAATTGGGGATTACATCGGCGTATTTCGAGATGGTCTTCATCAGGGCCGAAATCTGCTTCGGCGTGAGGGTGCCGCGCTGCTCGAACTGCTGCTTGATGGAATCGACGAAGGACTGGTCGTTGAACTTTCCGCGCGGAATCTTCCACTTGTCGGAGGGAATTTCGGCGGCCAGGCCCAGCAGCGTCGTGATGGTGGACTTGTCCGCCTCGGACATTTCCTGCTGGGGCTGCACCACCACGGGGTTCTCGTCGGTCTGGGGCAGCGTAGCGGCAAGGGCCTCCGTCAGCTTCTGGTAGTCGGGTATCATGGCCGAGTAGTTGGCGGCCAGCTTGAGCAGGGCGCGCGACTGCGCCTCCGTCAGGGCCTTGCCGCTTTCCGCCTGCTTGGCCAGGGACTTGATGAATTTGCCGTCGTCAAAGTGGCGCTTCTTGCTCTTGGGGGAGGGTGTACTGAACTTCAGTTTGGACATGGCGTCCAGCAGGGCCAACGCCTCGGGGGCCACGGGGATTTTCAGGCTCTCTTCGGAGCGCTTGATGTCCGCCAGAATGGCCTCCGCTTCGGAGGCCAGCCCGTTCTCCTGCATGACCTTCAAGATTTCAGGATGATCGTCTGAATAGCGGAGCGCAGTTGTCAAGAGCGCATTCCACTGGCGCTCGGATAGCGTGTTGCGGGTGGCCAGGTGTTCGCGGATGCTCTCCATGAACTTGGCGTCGTCGTATTTGCGGTGACCCTTGGAGACGGGTTCCGCGTACTTGAAGTCAGGCGGGAAGCATTTGAGGATGTTTTCGACGATGATGGCGTTGTCGGAGGAACTTGACAGGGAGTGCATCCCCAGCCAGGACTTGAACTTCTCGTAGAATGACGTGAGCATGTCGGTCCAGTTCAGCTTCCCTTCTTCAATCTGGTCCAGCTCGTTTTCCATTTCAGCCGTGAAGCGGACCTCGAACAGCGTCTGAATCTGCTTCAGAAGGAATTCGCAGACCTTGAAGCCAAGTTCCGTCGGAACCAGGCTGCCGCCCGTCTTGTTGACGTATTCGCGTTCCTGGATGGTGTTGACGGTGGTGGCGTAGGTGGAGGGGCGCCCGACGCCATTCTGCTCCAGCGCCTTGACGAGCGAGGCCTCGGAATAGCGGGGCGGCGGCTGCGAGAAGGTCTGTTCACGCTTCAGGTCCCGCAGGCTGCACGGTGTGTCCAGAGGCAGTTTAGGCAGGGTGTTCAACTGTGGATCCTCCTCATCGTCGCCCACTTCACGGAACTTGTAGGCCATCAGGAAGCCAGGGAAGATGGTTTCTCGGGCTGTGGCGCGGAAGGTGCAGACGAGGCCTGTGGAGGTGTCCTGCTTCACGGTGAGTCCGCTGGCTCCAGTGGTGGCAAGCGCACCGCCATCGCTGTTGATTTCGATGAGGTGGTCCATCTGTTTGGCGGAGGCCATCTGGCTGGCGATGAAGCGGTTCCAGATGATGGTATAGACCTTGAGCTGCTGCGGGGTCAGGTGGCTCTTGATGAGTTCAGGTGCATACTCCATGCTGGTGGGGCGAATGGCCTCGTGTGCTTCCTGCGCATTCTTTCCCGCATGGTAGGTATTGGGCTTGGCTGGCACGTATTCGGGTCCGTATTTCGTGGCGATGTAGGCCAGCGCCTGGCTTTGCGCCTCCTTGGCGATGTTGAACGAGTCGGTACGCATGTAGGTGATGAGACCGACCTGCCCGCTGCCGAGGTCGATTCCTTCATACAACTCCTGCGCAATGCGCATCGTCTGGGACGCGCCCAGGCCCAGGTTGCTGCCAGCCGCCTGCTGGAGCGTACTGGTGATGAAGGGCGGCGGCGGGTTCTTGGTGCGCGGCGTCGAGGTGACTTTGCTCACTTTATGGGAAACGCCGTTGCTCTGCAGGGCGTCCGCCACCTTGGCTGCATCTTCGCCATTGGAGATTTTCACGTTGCTGCCGTTGATTTTTGCCAGTCGGGCCTTGATGGTGGATTTCGGGACGGCCGTCTCGAAGCACGCATCTAGATTCCATGATTCAACGGGGACGAAGGCCTTGATTTCCTGCTCGCGCTCCACGACCAGCCGCAGCGCTACGGTCTGGACGCGCCCTGCGCTAGTGGCCCCGTGGATGTTGCGCCATAGCAGCGGCGAGACCTGGTAGCCGACAATGCGGTCGAGTACGCGGCGCGCCTGCTGTGCATCGACCATGTGCAGGTCTATCTGGCCTGGCGTTTGGAAGGAGTGCTGGATGGCGCTCTGGGTGATTTCATGGAAGGTGATGCGGTGGAAGGCGGCCTTGCTGGAGGGCTTGAGCACCTCCTCAAGGTGCCATGCGATGGCTTCCCCTTCGCGGTCAGGGTCGGTTGCCAGATAGATGTCGCTGGCGCCCCTTGCAGCCTGCTTCAGTTGCACGGCGATTTTCTTGCCGTTCGGGGTCAGTTCGTATTCAGGGGTGAAGTTGTGGTCAACATCCACGCCCAGGGCGTGTTCGGGCAGGTCGCGGATATGGCCCTGCGAGGCCATCACCTGCACGCTGTTGCCTAAAAAACGGGTTATGGTTTTCGCCTTGGTAGGCGATTCGACAATGACTAGTTTCGAGCTCATCTGGTTTCCTTGAGGTTGTTATTTCGCGTTTGATATATAATATATAGCAATAAGGCGAATTTGCTAATGCCTTGATTAGACAAGGAGCTTTATCTTTCTTCCTGGCAGCTGGCGGATGAGCCGTTTCAGCTCCAGCGTGAGGATGGCTGCGCTGACGCAGGTCGGCTCCTCGTCCGAGTTGTCGATGATTTCATCGACGTCGGTATGCCCTGCCTGGATGAGTGCCCATAGCTTCTGCTCCAGGTCGGAGAGTCCCGTCGGCGTGGGGGCGGCCAGCGGTACGGACTGCCGTTCCTCGGGCGGGGGCTTCATCCCTGGCAGTCCCGTGAACTCGTTGATGACGTCCGCGAAGGTTTCCGTCAGCACGGCCCCGTCGCGAAGCAGCGCGTGGCAGCCTTTGGAGAAGGCGGAGTCCGCTTGGCCTGGCACGGCGAAGACCGTCCGATTCTGCTCAAGCGCCTGGGCTGCGGTGATGAGGCTGCCAGACTTGATTCCCGCCTCCACGACGATGACTCCGCGCGTCATGCCCGAGATGATTCTGTTTCGCATGGGGAATGTGTGCCTGTCTGCACGGAACATCATCGGGAACTCGGATATCACGGCTCCGCCATAGTTGACGATGGCGTTTGCAAGTCCTATGTTTTCAGGTGGATAGATGTTGTATAGCCCGCTCCCGATGACGGCGACCGTCTTGCCTCCCGCATTCAGCGTTGCCGTGTGGGCTGCCGTGTCGATTCCCCGCGCCAGCCCCGACACCACCACAGCCCCTGCGTAGCTGGCATCCCGCGCCAGATTGGAGGCCATGCGGATGCCGTAGCCCGTTGCCCCGCGCGCCCCGACGATCCCGACCGATATCTCTGTCTGTTTCATATATTGTAATGAGCCACGCAAATAAAGGCAAATTGGAGGGTCGTGTATCTCCTTCAATAAAGGTGGGTAGTCATCATCCTCTTCTGTGATGATGCGCACGCCAGCTTGATAGGCCATTCGTTGCTCGGCGGTTGGGTCGCAGTACCGTTGCCAGTTGTGGATGATGGGGGCCAGTTTGCTCCCGATGCCTGGCAGTTTACACAGCTCCTCTGTCGAGGCCGACAGCGCTGCCTCAGGGCTTCCAAAGTAGGTGACCAATGACTGCTTTCGCCCAGGACCTATCCCTGGTAGCATGTTGAGTGTAATAAGTGCGTCTCTGTGATTCATTTGATGTCTTGATTAGATTTTTTACTGCATTCTAATTATGGCTTTAATATATGCAGATTTTTATTTCTGTCAAGTGCATCTCAAAGAAAAAAACGCAGGCTGTAAGCCTGCGGCACAGAACAGGGTACGCGTCGTTTTAGCGGCGGAACGCCTCTGTGGTCAAGAGGGGCGTCATGTAAAGCGGGAGATAGGTAATGCCCCTAGCCTGTTTCACGTCGCCTGGGTGGAGGACATAGCCGTCAGCGGCAATTGAAGCATACTTTGACTTGAAGCGGTCAAGAGAAAAGGTCGTATAGTCCTTGCTGCTCTTGACTTCGATGGGGATGACATTGTGCCTGCTTGTCACAACGGGTTTTGTCAGAAGGAATGTGTATCTCCCGCAACTTTAGAAATTATGCAGGAAAACATGGTTTCACTACACATTTTACCATAAGATATGAATACGTTTCACTACACATTTTAGGGGGTCAAATCTTTTTCCAAACTATAATGAGTTTTTTGATTCTTTCAAGTGGGAAAGGCATTTTTCATTGACAATCTTGCATATTGCAAAAGAATTGGTATTTTAATAGATGAAGTTTTTTCAACACGAACCAAGGCAGGGCAGATAAATGGACTATCCATATTTTGAAAGCGGGCGTTTCTACGTGGGGTGCAACTACTGGGCCTCGCATGCAGGAACCTATATGTGGCGCAACTGGCGACCCGAGGTCGTCAAGCAGGATTTTGAGATGATGGCGAAGGCGGGGTTGAGGCTTGTTCGCATGTTTCCTCTCTGGCCAGACTTCCAGCCACTGGAGCAGATGTACGGTGGCGGTGGCACACGCTGCGAATACAGCCTCAAGGGGCATCCCCTGCCAGACACCTGGGAGGGGCAGTGCGGCGTTGACGTGGAGGCGTTGGATAAGTTCGCCTATCTGCTGGAGTGTGCGGAGCAGAACGGCATCAAGTTGATGGTCGGCCTTGTCACGGGCTGGATGAGCGGTCGCCTCTTCGCACCGCCAGCCTTTGAGGGACGCAACCTTCTGACGGACAGCGAGGTCATCAAGTGGCAGGTGCGCATGGTGCGCTGCATCGTCAGGCGCTTCAAGGAAGCCCCTGCCATTGTCGCCTGGGACCTGGGCAACGAGTGCAACTGTATGGCGCCCCTTGCGTCCGATGCGGATGCTTGGTGCTGGAACAACGCCATCGCCTCTGCCATCCGTCTGGAGGATTCCACGCGCCCCGTGGTTTCGGGGATGCACGGTCTCAGCTGTGATGACCACCGAAAATGGCGTCCGTGGGATGTTGGCGAGCTCAACGACATCCTGAACACGCATCCGTACCCCATCTTCACCCCCTATTCGGGGCTGCAGCGCGTCAACACCCTGCGCAACGCCATGCATGCGGCGGCAGAATCGCGGCTCTATGCAGAGATTGGCGGCAAGCCCTGCACCGTCGAGGAGGCGGGCAACCTGGGGTCGATGTACTCTAGCCCGCAGACCGCCTCCGCCTACCTGAACAACATGCTCTGGAATGCATACGCGCACGACTGCCGCAGCCTCCTCTGGTGGTGCGCCTTCGACCAGACGCAGCTTCCCTTCCCGCCATACGAGTGGAACGCCATGGAGCGCGAACTGGGGCTTTTCGACGCCGACAAGAAGGAGACGCTTCCTCTCAAGACTCTGGGCGCGTTTCAGCGCACCATCGACAGCCTTGCCATCACGCTTCCCAAATACCGCCGCAACGCCGTCTGCATTTTGAGCCAGGGGCAGGACACCTGGGGCGTCGCTTTTGCCAGCTTCATCCTTGCCAAGCAGGCGGGCTTTGACATCGAGTTCCAGTATGCCAAGCAGCCGTTGAAGGAGGCGGACGCCTACATCCTGCCATCCATCGCCACCGACACCGCCATCTACCAGTACCGCTACAAGGAGCTGCTGGCAAAGGTGGAGGCAGGTGCGAGCCTCTTTGTCACCTGGGCGGGCGGCGGTCTCCAGCCCTTCGAGAAGGTCTTTGGCGCGCGGCCCGAATGGCGCTACCAGGAGGCGGCCCCGAGAAGCGTCACACTAGAGGGCACGTCCATCACATTGACGCAGTCGTTGCGCATGGGGTTGAGTGCCCCGAACGCAGCTGTCTGTGCCACCGATGAAAAGGGCATGCCAGTCTTGACGCTGGGGCGCTACGGCAAGGGGCAGGTTGCCTTCCTCGCCTCGGGCATCGAAAACGAGCTGGCCCCCAAGCCTGAGGCCTTCCTGCCAGAGGCCACCCCTGCCTGGCGCTTCTACGCCTGGTTTGCGAAGGTCGCTGGCATCCAGCGTATCCTCCGCTCCAACGACCCCTTCATCACCTGCACGGAACACTTCATCGACGCGAAGCACGCCTACGTCATCGCCGTCAACAACACGCCTGAAGCGCGTCCTTTCCAACCGACGTTGGCCGATGGCTGGACCATCGTCAAGCCTCTTGTCGGCTCGCTTGATGGCGTTCCCGCAAACTCTGCCATCATTCTGGAGTTGCTTTCGCAAAAGAATTAGACTATTCACACATTTGTATTATATTTTGAGTTTATAGAGGTAATTGCAAAACTCTCATCAAAATGCGCGTTGACATGAACACATTGGCGTTGGCAACGCCTCTCGCCGCACGAAAGTGCGGCTTCGAGCCGTTGCCTTAGCCACTGCGCCCATCTCTTAGCGCATTTCGCGATACTTTTGCAATTACCTCTATAAAAAGGGAGATAACGCATGAGACTGACTGTATTGTTTTTGATGGTTGCCCTGTTTGCCAGTGCGCAGGGGGTTTTGCTTGTTCAGGGAACATCGCCTGATTCGAAGGCGCAGACTGAATTGTCGAGTTTTGCGGACAAGGTGAAGAACCGCCTCTCCAGCATCGGTTTGGAGTACAGGACGGCAAAGGACAATGCACTGACCGCAAAGTCCTTCGAGGGCATCAGTATGGCGATTTTCCCCTACCACAAGCAGATTCCGCCCGAATCCATCAAGGCCACGGAGGAGTTCGTGGCGAAGGGCGGCAAGCTGGCTGTATTTTACAGCAGCAATGAGCGGCTGCTGAATCTGGTGGGCGTCAAGAAGACCATCTACTTGGACAGCAAGACGCTGGGCGATCTGCACAGCGTCTCATTTGACCAGAAGCTCATAGGCGGGTTGCCGCAAAGCATGGTGCAGATGTCCCGCAATGTGCTCGACCCCGAACTGATGGATGGCACGAGGGTGCTGGGGCGCTGGGTTGATGCGAATGGAAAGGAGCAGCCGAGAACCGCTGTGACCATCCATCCAAACGGCATCTATTTTTCCCATGTCTATCTGGACAACGACGCACCTGCTGGGAAGCGCTTCTTCCTCTCGCTTGTCGGGCACTATCTGCCTGAGACATGGGAGAGGGCGTGCAACAAGGAGCTTGAGCGCGCATACAATATCGGCGGAATAAAGGGGCGCGAGCGGTTCTACGAGCACGTCCACCAGGCTGGCAAGGAGGAGGCCAATCGTCTTTTGAGCCAGGCGGGAAAGCTGGTCGATGAGGCCAGGCACGACTTGAACATGCGCAACTACTCTGAGGCCTACGACAAGCTGCTGGCCGCCAGGAAGACCAATGGCGAGGCCTATCTGCTCACCTGCCCGTCGCGCGTTGGCGAGATGCGCGGCGCATGGATTCACTCCGCATACGGCCTGCGCGGCAAAACCTGGGACGAGACCATCAAGGTGCTGGCGGAGAATGGCTTCAATGCCATCTTTGCCAATATGAGCTGGTCATACGTTGCTGACTACCAGAGCAATGTGCTGCCCGTCCATCCCGACGTCGAAAAGCGTGGCGACCAGATTGAGGAGTGCTTGAAGGCGTGCCGCAAGTACGGCGTAGAGCTGCATGTCTGGCATGTCTGCTGGAACATGGGGCACCGCACTCCCTCGGCTCTTGTCAAGGAAATGCAGGATGCAGGGCGGACACAGATCCATTTGGATGGCTCGCCATCCAAATATCTTGCGCCGCATCTCCGTGAGAACTTCGAATTGGAGCGCGATGCCTTCCTGGAAATCGTGAGGAAATACCCTGTTGACGGCATCCACTTCGACTATATCCGCTACCCTGGAGCCAACTCCGACTACAGCCCCTCGGCGCGAAAGGCCTTCGAGCTGCATGTCGGCGCGAAGATGGAGAAGTGGCCTGGCGACTGCCGTGAGGGCGGCAAGTACTACAAGCAGTTCATCCAGTGGCGGCAGGACAACATCTCCCGTCTGGTCGAGACTGTCAGCAAGGAGGCGCGTCAAATCCGCAAGGACATCAAGGTTTCTGCCGCTGTCTTCGCTGGCTGGGGCAGCTCAACGGTCAGCATCGGGCAGGACGCTGCCAAGTGGGTTGAAAAAGGCTGGCTTGATTTTGTCTGCCCCATGGATTATACGACCGATCCCTCTGCATTGGAGAACTACATCCAGTCGCAGATGGACCTGGTGAACTACCGCGTCCCCTACTACCCGGGCGTTGGTTCCTATCTTCTTGATTCCCCCGTTGAAATCGCGGAGCAGCTCTTGTTGGCCAGGAAGCTCGGAGGCGATGGCTTTGTCTGCTTCTGCCTGGACAACAACTTCGCCACACGCGACCTGCCCGCCTTGAAGCAGGGGGTCACCTCCGTGCCCGCTGGCACCCTGCTGCCGCACCACTCTGGGAAAGTGACCTTCGCCTTCCCCAATATCCGCAAGGAGTATGGCGGCAACCTCCTGCAAAACGACAAGGTCACGGTCGAGGTTATACTGCCGCCAGCCGTCCGCTTCACCCAAAACACGACACTCCAGCTTGAACGGGATGGCGTGCTTGAGACGCGCCTCCCGATTAAGAGCATGATTTCCAGCAAGGGCGTGACTTGCCAGATGCGTCTTGAGTATCCAGGACGCTATCGCCTGCTGGTGCAGGACCAGAAGAACCACCTGATGGCGCGCTCTCCAATTATGAACGTTTTTGGCGAGGCGGATAAGCAGGAGTATATCAAGCGCAATGGTCCACCGCAATTCGCGATGACGGGCGACCTTCGCGTCGCCCTCTGGGACGACAACGCCTACGGCGCCAAATACATCCAGCAGGTCCTCAATGAGGACAAGAGGCTTGACACTGCCGTCATCTACAAGCTGACTGCGGAAAACCTGCGCAACGTGCAGGTGCTCATCCTTCCCCAGCCCAGGCGTCACCAATCGCTCTTCAAAGACGAGGCGATGGCCAAAATCCTCTCAGACTATGTGAAGCGTGGCGGCGGCCTTCTGACCACCCATGCAATGGTGGGCATACGCGAGTTCGTCAATGCCGTGCCGCAGGTCGTGCAGGAGCCGATTCATGAGGCCATTTCGAGCTCCTTCTGGAAAGTATCAGGCCAGCATCCGATTGTCAAGGGACTTCCTGCGGAACTTCAGAAATCCACCTTCGGCGACATGGTTGGCATGAAGCTGGCAAAGGGAGCGGTGCCCCTGCTCGTTACCGAGAAGGGTGACTGCGTGATGGCCGCTGGTTCCTTTGGCCGCGGACGCTATGTTCCCTGCGGTCTTGGCCTTGCCATCGGCCAGAAGGACAGGGACTGCCCTCCCACCGACATTGAGAAGACCCTGC
>JAFTAC010000483.1 GCA_017458805.1 Victivallales bacterium
AGCAGGAATACGCATGGACATACCAGTCAGTTTGCCGTTCAGTTCAGGAAGAACTTTGCCGACAGCCTTGGCTGCACCAGTGCTGGACGGAATGATGTTTTCCAGAATGCCGCGGCCACCGCGCCAATCCTTCTTGGAGGGGCCGTCAACGGTCTTCTGGGTGGCGGTGGCGGCGTGGACAGTCGTCATGAGGCCGCGCTTGATGCCGAAGGCCTCGTGAACAACCTTGGCCAGAGGAGCCAGGCAGTTCGTGGTGCAGCTGGCGTTGGAGATGATGTCCTGGCCGGCGTAGGTGGTGTGGTTGACACCATAGACGAACATCGGGGTCGCGTCCTTGGAAGGAGCGGACATGACAACTTTCTTGGCACCAGCGGTGATGTGTGCGCGGGCGGCTTCGTCAGTCAGGAAGAAACCAGTGGACTCGACGACGACTTCGGCGCCGACTTCATCCCACTTCAGGTTGGCGGGTTCCTTTTCGGCGGTCAGGCGGATCTTGTTGCCATTGACGATCATATAGTTGCCTTCGACGGCGACGTCACCCTTGAAGGGGCCGTGCACGGAGTCATACTTCAGCATGTAGGCCAGGTAGTCGGGGTCCAGCAGGTCGTTGATGCCGACAACCACGATGTCGTTTGCGAAGTTTTCAACAGCGGCACGGAAAACCATGCGCCCGATACGGCCAAAACCATTGATACCAACTTTAATCATTTTGTGCTCCTTGGTTGTTCAGAGTTTCTTGCGGCCTACAACGACCGCATTTATCCTAAAAATCGAATTGGCTATAATATAATTGTTCAACCGCCAAAATTCAAATTAGCAATTAGCAATTAGAAATTAGAAATTGGTTCTTAGTGCATTGGTAAGGACGATACTTTCTCCCTCTATTCCCTACTCCCTCTGCTCTTTTTAATTTCCAATTTCCAATTTCTAATTTCGAATAGCTGATTTGGAAATAATCGTCAGCAGGCTATTGGCAACGTGTTCCTTGGTGGCAAGGGGAATCTCGGTGCAGGAGCCGTCTCGCTTAAAGACAAGAAGGCGATTGGTCTGTGTGGCAAAGCCGCAGCCAGGGGCGGTGATGTCGTTGGCGCAGAGCATGTCGCAGTTTTTGCGCACAAGCTTGTCCGTTGCATTGGCGGTGAGGTCGTTGGATTCGGCGGCGAAGCCGACGAGGAAGGGCTTGTTCGGCAGAGCACCGACGGTTGCCAGAATGTCGGGTGTGCGTCTCATCTGAAGCGTGAAGAACTGCGATTTCCCCTTCTTGATTTTCTCCTCGGAGTATCGGACTGGCGCAAAGTCAGCCACCGCAGCGCAGAGAATCGCCACGTTGGATTTGGGGACGGTCGCCAGAACGGCCTCCAGCATCTCCTGCGCACTGCGCACGGAAATCGCCTCGATTTTAGGGGAGGGGGGCACGGCAGCCTGCATGGGGCCGTGGATGAGATAGACATGCGCTCCGCGGCGAGCCGCCATCTTGGCGATGGCGGTTCCCATTTTTCCTGTGGAGCGGTTGGAGATGAAGCGGGCGGGGTCCGCATCCTCGATGGTGGGGCCCGCCGTCAGAAGTATCTTCATGTCCGCCAGATCCTGCTTGGTCAATGCGGTAATGACTGCCTCGACGCACTGCTCGGGCGTCGCTACCCTGCCTTTGCCCAGCAAGCCGTAGGAGACAGCTTCAGGCGGTGGAGGCAGGGTGATGATATTGCCATTCGACAGCGGGATGTCGTCACCACACCCTTCCGACGATGAGCCATCGTCGTTACTCCCTACAATAGGAGCTGCAATGATGGGACACGTTGCCTCTGGAATCGGTTCATCAGGCGTGCAAGGAGCCATCAGCACGGCCTTGTAGCCGCGGATGCGTCCCTTGATGGAAACGGGTTCGCGGTTGGTGGCCACACGGATGTATTCTGCGAATGGGGAATCCTGTTCGGCTGCCACCGCCACGCCATACCCTGCGTCCTGAAGCAAGGCGACGGTTTGCGGCGTATGGAAGAAGGCCGCTGGCGTGGAGGGTATCAGCAGGATGGAGGGCATGGCGTTTTACAGCTGCTCAATCTTCTTGAAATAGGTGATGGCCTCGGAGAATTTCTCCTCGGGCGGCTGGGGACCGAAGTCCTCGACGGAGATGAAGTGGCTGTAGTTGACCTTTTTCAGCAGCTTGAAGATGACGGGGAAGTTGAAAAGCCCCTCGTAGATTTTGCAGCGTTCCCACTTCCAGACCACGGTGCCGTTTTCATCGGGCTCGCCAGCGACGGGGCGATGTGCGCCGAAGTGGCAGTGGGCCAGGTAGTCCCCGAGGACGGAGATGGCGATAGCAGGCGTCTCATAGCCATCGCGCACCATGTTCTGCGGGTCGTAGATGACACCGACGTCGTTGGGCGAGAAGTTGCTGACGATGCGGTAGGCGAGGGAGGCACTAGGATGGATGGTGTTTCCATGCATCTCCAGGATGAGCTTCACGCCAGAGCCCTTTGCCAGCTCGACGCAGCGCGCATACCCCGCGATGGTTTCGCCGAGGATGGCGTGGTAGTTGTCTGTTTCCCTGGCGGCATAGCCAGCGGCGGCGCCCAGACGGATGAAGGGAGCCTTCGTAATGACGGCGCCGTCCAGTACCTTCTTGAAAACCTCCAGCTCCTTGCAGCTCATGTTGGTGGCCAGTCCTGCCAGCTGCACACCGTAGTCGTTGAGGATTTTCGTGATTTCAGGGGCCTTTTCCACGAAGTTGTCGGGGGTGATGTCATTCACATGGTAGCCCCAGTTGGAGGGGACCTTGGCGGCGCGCTGCTCATCGGTGCAGTAGCGGACGCGCAGCTCAATGCCGTCGTAGCCCAGCTGCTTGATGAACTTTGCCTGTCCTTCCATGTCCAGATGCGGAAGGGTCACGGTGGTTATGCTGTACTTCATTTAGTTTCCTCCAAAGTTAATTATTGTCAGATTTCTTGATGATGGACTTGACTTCGATGATGGGCAGCGTCCAGCCCTCCAGGGTATGTTTTTTGCCATGGACGGTCACAAATGCGTGGTTCCACTGGCTGAGGTCAATCCGTCGGCTGACGAGGAAGCCAAGAGGCTTCTTCCCTCCTGCAAAGCTGTCATAAAGCACATGCGTGGCATTTGTGGTTGCTTGCGCACCAAGCGGTTCGATGTAGCCATTCATGGTGGGGTTGGCTTCCGCCCAAGCCTTTGCCTTTGCCTTCGCTTCCGCCTCCGCCTTTGCCTTTTCCTCAGCGGCCTTCGCTTCCGCCTCCGCCTTTGCCTTTTCCTCAGCGGCTTTCGCTTCCGCCTCCGCCTTTGCCTTTTCCTCAGCGGCCTTAGCTTCCGCTTCAGCCTTTGCTTTCTCCTCTGCTGCTTTTGCTTCTGCTTCCGCTTTTGCCTTGGCTTCGGCTGCGGCTTTCACTTCCGCTTCCGCCTTGGCTTTTGCTTCAGCGGCGGCTTTAGCCTCGGCTTCCGCTTTTGCCTTTGCTTCGGCTTCCGCCTTCGCCTTTTCAGCGGCGAGTTTTGCTTCTGCTTCCGCTTTTGCTTTTGCATCAGCTGCGGCCTTAGCTTCTGCTTCTGCTTTCTCCTTGGCTGCTGCGGCGGCCTTAGCTTCTGCTTCCGCCTTCTCCTTTGCTTCAGCGGCGGCTTTAGCCTCGGCTTCTGCTTTAGCCTTTGCCTCGGCCTCTGCCTTCGCCTTTTCAGCAGCTAGTTTTGCCTCGGCCTCTGCTTTTGCCTTTGCTTCAGCGGCTGCTTTAGCCTCCGCTTCAGCTTTTGCCTTGGCTTCTGTCTCTGCCTTGGCCTTTTCAGCGGCGAGTTTTGCCTCGGCTTCGGCCTTTGCGGTTGCATCAGCGGCGGCCTTTGCCTCTGCCTCTGCTTTGGTCTTGGCCTCTGCGGCGGCTTTCGCTTCCGCCTCGGCTTTCTCCTGCGCGGCCTTCGCCATTGCAGCCGCCTTTATCTCCGCTTCTGCCTTTTCTCTGGCAACCTTCGCCTCGGCGGCAGCCTTTTCCTGTGCAGCCTTCGCTTCGGCAGCGGCCTTGATTTCAGCTTCGGCCTGTTCCTTGGCGGCCTTTGCCTCGGCCATCGCCTTCTCTTGAGCGGCCTTTGCCTCCGCAGCTGCCTTGATTTCAGCTTCAGCCTTTTCCTTGGCGGCTTTCGCTTCGGCCATCGCCTTCTCCTGAGCGGCCTTTGCCTCGGCTGCAGCCTTGAGCTCAGCCTCTGCTTGAGCCTTGGCTGCTTTTGCCTCAGCTTCAGCCTGCTCCTTGGCTGCTTTCGCCTCGGCCATTGCCTTCTCCTGTGCCTCGCGTGCAGCTGTGGCAGCCTTGAGTTCCGCCTCGGCCTTTTCCTTTGCGGCCTTTGTCTCGGCTTCGGCCTTATCCTGTGCTTCGCGAGCGGCAGCTGCGGTGGCCTCTGCCTTCTCCTGAGCGGCCTTGGCTTCCGTCTCTGCCTTCTCCTGAGCCTTCTTCACCTCGGCGGCGCGTGTCTCAATGGCCTGTTTCATCGCCTCCAATTTCGCCTCCGCCTCCTCAGCAGCCTTGGCGGCAGCGGCGATTTTTGCGTTGTTCTCCTTAATCTGCTTCTCGTAGTCCAGACGTTTCTGTTCGCTTTCAGCTGCCTGCTTTGCGGCTGCCTCCGCACGTGCCTTCTCTTCCTGGAGACGTTTCTCCTGGGCAACCCTCTGCTCCTCGGCGGCTTTTGCTTCTGCGACCGCCTTTGCCAACGCCGCCGACTGTGCAACCGCCGCCGCTTTTTCCTGGGCTACTTTAGCTTCTGCAGCTGAAGCGGCTGCCTTAGCCTCGGCTACTGCCTTCGCATCAGCGGCTGCCTTAGCTTCTGCTGCTGCCTTTTCCGCCTCCGCCTTCATCTGCGCCTCCTTCTTGGCAGCCTCTTCAAGCTTGAGTGACGCTTCGTTTGGAGGTGGGACCGCAATCGGGGCGTCCAGAGTGACAAAACTCCCGTTAACCCAGGCGGTTGCATCTTCTGGCATATAGACTTGTTTCCACTTTTTGGTGGCGTTTTCAACAACCTTCAGCTGGGTGCCGCGCTTCACCCTCGAAAACGAGGTGAACACCACGGAGGGACCGCTGTAGAAGGGGCAGGAATCCATCACGACCACACCATTCTCATCAAGAGCCTCGCTCACAACCCAAGCCTTGATGCGCGAGGGCAGTTTGACTTCAAGCCATTCCCCCTGGCTGCCCACCGCAATGACCTTCTCGCCTTTGGCGAAAGTCCCAAGCGTCTCGAAATGGACGCCTGGCTTGGCACGGATGGTCAGCTTGTCCGCCATCACCGTGCCTGTGCGCGGCCATGCGACCTCCTGGGCGTGAAGACAACCCAAAAACAGCATGGAAATGGAAAAAAACAATCTAAAAGGGCGCATTATGGAGCCTCCTTAGTGGTTAGTGATTAGTGGTTAGTGGTTAGTGGTTAGTGGTTAGTGCAATTAGCAATTAGCAATTAGCAATTAGAAATTAGATACAACCTATCTTTACAACTAACCACTAACCACTAACCACTAACCACTAACCACTAACCACTAACCACTAACCACTAACCACTAACCACTAACCACTTATTTACCGTGTTGGCAGTGTTTGCAGGCGCAGCAATCGACGCCGTCCCAGCAGTATGTGCAGAGACGCTCCTTGGGGAGGCCGATTGCGGCAATCAAATCCTCAAGCTTCTGGAAGCGCAGGGAGGTGAGGTGCAGCTCCTTGCGGATTTCCTCCACCATCAGCTTGTACTTCTCCGTGGTAGGGTCAAGGTAGTCGCTGATGTCCAGATTGGCAAGCCAGGCCTCGTCCTCAGCCTTGTTGCCTGTGAACTCGTGGCCTTCGACCTTCGCCATGGCGCGCCGTCCCGCCAGCCCAATCAGACCATTGCTTCTGGAGAAGTTCAAGTACTTGCAGTTGAACAGGATAGGCGGGCATGCGGAACGGACGTGGACAGCCGCCACGTCGCACTTCGTCAGGCGATCGAAGGTGTTGCCCAGCTGCGTGCCTCGAACGATGGAGTCCTCGCAGAAGAGCAGGCTCTTCCCCTTGATGAGCTCCTTGATGGGAATGAGCTTCATCGTCGCCACATGGGCACGGCTCTTCTGCTCGCGCGGAATGAAGCTGCGCGCCCAGGTGGGCGTGTATTTGACAAAGGAGCGGATGTAGGGCACTTTGGATTCGTGCGCGTAGCCCAGCGCATGGGCGACGCCTGAATCGGGCACGCCGACGACGCCGTCCTTGACGGCCGTGTCGCCTTCCTCCCTGTCCTGCTTGGCCAGGTTGCGGCCACACTCATAGCGCACCGCCTCGATGTTCTTCCCCTCGTAGGTGGAGGCGGGGAAGCCGAAATAGACCCATAGGAACGAGCAGATCTGCATCTGTTCGCGCGGGGGAACGATTTGCTTGATGCCATCGACGGTGATGAGCACCGCCTCGCCAGGCCCCAGCTCGTATTCGGGCTCGTAGCCCAAGTTGTAGAGTGCGCAGGTTTCGAACGTCACTGCGCGAGCATTGTCCTTGTGCCCCACATTGACGGGCGTGCGTCCCAGGGCGTCGCGGATGGCGACGATGCCGTCCTTGGAGAGCAGCAGCATCGAGCAGGAGCCGCAGACGGAATCCTGCAGCTTCTGGATGCCCTCCGCCAGCGTCGCTCCCGCCGCCGCGATAGAGGCGGCAACCTCGTTCTGGTTGACGCCTTCGTCGCTGATTTCGGAGAAGTGGACGTTCAGGTCGCGACACGCCTCCTCCGCCAGCTGGTCGAGGTTGTTCAGGGTGCCTACCATGACGGCGCCGAAGACGCCCAGGTGGGACATGATGATGATGGGCTGGTCGCCCGTGTCGCTGATGGCGCCGATGCCTGAGGTGGCTCCGCGCATGCCATCCAGGTCATCCTGGAACTTGGCGCGGAAGGGGGCGTTGGAGATGTCGTGGATGACACGCTTGACACCGCGCCCGCCCATTGTCATGAGGCCAGCCCGCAGGCTGCCCAGGTGGGAGTGGTAGTCCGTCCCGTAGAAAAGGTCGTTTACACAGTCTTCTGTGGAGATGACACCGAAAAATCCGCCCATTTGTAAGTCCCTTATGTAGATTTCCCTTGATGAAAAACAAGTCGGAAGGCCGCAGTTTTTAGAACTCTGCGGTCATGGGAGCGCGCGGGAAGGGGATGACATCGCGGATGTTGCCCATGCCCGTGCAGAAGCGTACCATGCGCTCGAAGCCGAGGCCGAAGCCCGCGTGCGGCACGGAGCCGAAGCGGCGCAGGTCGAGGTACCACCAGTAGCTTTCGGGGTCCATGCCAAGCTCTTTGATGCGGCGTTCCAGGACGTCCAGGCGCTCTTCGCGCTGGCTGCCGCCGATGATCTCGCCGATTTTGGGCAAGAGCACGTCCATGGCTGCCACGGTGCGATTGTCGTCGTTGAGCCTCATGTAGAAGGCCTTGATCTCCTTCGGGTAGTTCATGACGGTCACGGGGCCATGGAAAATCTCCTCGGTGAGGAAGCGCTCGTGTTCGGACTGGAGATCGGCACCCCAGTCGGGCTTGAACTCGAACTTGTCCGCGTGCTTCTTCAGGATTTCGATAGCCTCGTCATAGGAGATGCGTGCGAACTTGGAGCCAGCCAGCCGCTTCAGGTCGTCGTGGAGCCCCTTCTCGACGCGGGCGTCGAAGAAGTCCAGGTCGGCAGGGCACTTTTCAAGCACCTTGACGAAGAGTGCGCGGAGGTAGTCCTCCGCCAGGTCGGCATCGTCCTGCAAGTCCGCGAAGGCGAACTCGGGCTCGATCATCCAGAACTCGGAGAGGTGGCGCGTGGTGTTGGAGTTTTCGGCGCGGAAAGTGGGTCCGAAGGTATAGACGTTGCCAAGGGCGCAGGCGTGAGTCTCCGCCTCCAGCTGTCCGCTAACGGTGAGGTTCGCCTTTCTGCCGAAGAAGTCTTTGGTGAAATCGACCTTGCCAGTCTTTTCATCTCTGGGCGGGTTGTCCATGTCGATGGTGGTCACCTGGAACATCTGGCCTGCGCCTTCGCAGTCGCTGGCGGTGATGAGCGGCGCGTTGAAGTAGTAGAAGCCGCGCTCCTGGAAGAACTGGTGCGTCGCCATCGCAAGGGTGTTGCGGACGCGCGCCACGGCCCCGAAGGTGTTGGTGCGGGGGCGCAGGTGCGCGATTTCGCGCAGGCGGTCGAAGGAGATCTTCGCCTTGCTCAGCGGATATTTCATCGGGTCGCAGAAGCCCAGCACCTTGACGGCGGTCGCCTCGACCTCCACCGCCTGTCCCTTGGCGGGGGACTTTCGGAGAATGCCTGTCACGCTGATGGATGCGCCTGTGTAGAGCTTGCAGACGTCGGTGGCGTAGTTGGGCAGCGTAGCAGGCGCGATGACCTGCAGATTCGCGAAGCAGGAGCCATCGTTGATCTCGATGAACGAGATGCCCGCTTTGGAATCGCGGCGGGTCTTCACCCAGCCGCCAACTGTAACCTCAACATCATAGTCTTGCGATGCCAAGAGTTCCCTGACCATTGTCCGCTTCATTGCATTGCTCCTTGTAGTATTGATAAGACGATTCGGGAGTGTTTGAAAAATAACTCCTACATTAATATACAGTGCTTTGACCCTCTGTAAAAGTCGATTGGTGAAAAAAGTTGAGCTTTCATGCTTTTTTACGTTGATGACATTGGCAAATGGAGTTAACATAAATATATTAATAGACAGGGTGATTTCACAAAAGGGGAGAGCTGGGAAAAACTATGGAGTTAAACAAGGTATGAGCAAGAAACTGAATGTAGCAGTCGTTGGCGCGACAGGTGCTGTCGGCCGTGAAATGCTGAAGACGCTCGAAAAGCGTTCCTTCCCCGTGAACAATCTTCGCCTTCTGGCCTCTGCGAGGTCGGCGGGCACTACGCTGCCCTGCTTCGGGACTGATCACACGGTTGAAGAGCTGACTACTGAATCATTCAAGGGGATAGACATCGCCCTCTTCAGCGCGGGCGCCTCCATCTCTAGGCAGTTCGCAGATGCCGCCGTGAAGGCGGGCACGGTCGTCATTGACAACTCCAGCGCGTTCCGCATGGTGCCTGAAGTCCCGCTGGTGGTTCCTGAAGTGAACCCCGAGGACGCCTTCAAGCACAAGGGCATCATCGCAAACCCGAACTGCACGACCATCATCATGCTGGTCGCATTGAAGCCCCTCTACGACCTCTCCCGCATCCGTCGTATCATCGTGAGCACCTACCAGAGCGCCAGCGGCGCAGGCGCCAAGGGCATGCAGGAACTTGAGCAGCAGACGGCGGACGTCATCAACGGCAAGCCTCCAGTGCCCAAGGTGTTCAGCTTCCCCTACGCCTTCAACCTCTTCAGCCACAACTCCGCCATCACGGGGAACGGCTACTGCGAAGAGGAGATGAAGATGGTGAACGAGACGCGCAAGATCATGCATGACGCGGACATTTCCGTCTGCCCAACCTGCGTGCGCGTTCCCGTGCTCCGCTCCCATGCGGAAGCCATCGTCATCGAGCAGGAGCGTCGCGTGAGCGTTGAGGAGGCTCTGGAAGCATTGGCGAAGGCGCCTGGCGTGAAGATTGTGAACGACGCAGCCTCCAACCACTTCCCGATGCCCTTCGAGAGCAACGAGCAGTATGACGTGCTGGTGGGACGTGTCCGCTACGACCTGAGCTGCGACACGGGTCTTGCCATCTTCTGCTGCGGCGACCAGCTTCTGAAGGGCGCTGCCCTGAACGCAGTCCAGATTGCCGAGCTGCTTGCCAACAAGTAATCCCCTGGAACAATGAGGCGGTTGTGGGCGTATGACGCCTTGCAGCCGCCTTTTTCTTAATGCGAGATTGACATGAAAAAAGCCCTCTTCATCGCTTGTCTGCTGGTATCCCTGCTGGTTTTCGCCAGGGAGAAGAAACATGGTATTGACGGCATCATCGCCACTCGAAAGAGCGGTTTTCTGAATATGCCTCAGCAGTTGCTCTTCCAGGAGCTGAACGAGAAGTGCGGGCTGACCCGCATCCAGTGGGGCAACGAGAAGCACACCCAGGCGCGCTATGCAAGCAATGTCATCGACGAGGACGTCACCTTCTGCGACTTCCCAGTCGTCGAAGTTGTCTTTGATTTCACGGACAAGCTGCGCCTTGAATCCTGCAAGATTTCCATCTACAACCGAGGCGACTGCGGTGCATGGTCGATGGAGCAGTTCAAAACGACGCAGCAGGGGCTGGCAGCCTCCATCAGCAAACTGCTCAAGAAGAACCAGCCAATCCAGTCAAAGCGCAAGTTGAACGGCAGCAACGTCCAGCAACTTGTCTGGCGCACTTCAAGCTTCGACATGGCCCTGCGCTGGTGCATGACGGACGAAGCCACAGAGTACATCACCATCCAGATTGACGAGCGCAATAAAATACAGGATCTGAGGGATGACATTAAGACCGATGTGAAGGCGCAGGAACTCCTGCGGCAGGTGAAGAAGGAGGTCGGCGGCACCCGCTGGATTGACGTGCCGATGGTTGACCAGGGGCAGAAGGGATACTGCGTGGTGGCGGTGCTGGAGCGCATGATGAAATACTACAACTCCTCCATCGACCAGCACATTCTTGCGCAGATCATGGCCTCCGATCCATCCACGGGCACCAACCTTGAAAAGGGCATGGAGGCCGTGAAGAAGAACGCCAACAAGCTGCGAATCAGCGTTAGGGAGCTTGACAACTACGCGGACGACGCGTTCACAACCGTGAAAGATTTGGAGAAGTTCGTGGAGGACTACAACCGCCAGGCCTCCAAGCAGCACTCGCCCAAGCTGGATTGGAAGCAGATTCAGCAGGGCGGCTATAACGTCCGAGACGTGATTTCCGCCGTTGACGGCGATATCCTTCTGGGGATGCGCGCCAAACGGCGTCCTGGCCAGAAGCGCTTCTTCCAGACCGTGAAGGACAGCATCGACAAGGGTATTCCCCTGCTGTGGAGCGTCATCATCCTGCCAGGCGACTTGAAGGAGCAGCCCATGGCCTCCTTCCATCTCAGGCTTATCAACGGCTACAACGAAAAGACAGGCTCCGTCATCTTCACGGATTCGTGGGGCTATGGACACGAGCAGAAATACATGAAGGTGGACCGCGCATGGGCCATTACCATGAAGCTTTACACCGTCAAGCCGAAATAGGGGAGTAGCCAGGGGCTTTGGCCCTGGTTCCCATGGCAATAGTATCAACAGGAGGAGAAAAACATGAGCAACAACATTGCAGGATTCATTTTGGCGGCTGGCGAGGGGCGCCGTCTTCGCCCCGCAACACTGACGCGCCCGAAGGCGCTGGTGCCCTTCTGCGGAGTGCCGCTGCTGGAGCTGGTGGCTTCATATCTGAACGAACTGGGGCTGAAGCAGACCATCGTCAATGCCTCCTATCAGGGGGAACGCGTCTTTGAAGCGTGCCAGCGGCTGAACGAGGCGCACGGCTGGAACCTCCATGTCTCCTGCGAACCAAAGCTGCTCAACCAGGGCGGAGGCATCCGCTATGGTGTGAGGCTTCTCCCCGAGGTGGATACGTTCCTCATCCACAACGTCGATATCCTGCTGGACTACGATTTGCACGAACTCATCGACCAGCACTTCCAGAATCAGGCGGACGTGACCGTCCTCCTGATTCCAGGCCGCGGTCCGCGTACCGTCTCCCTGACGGGCGAGGGGCAAATCAACCGCTTCCGTGACCCTGAACACGGCGCCTACACCTTCTCGGGCATCCACATCCTCAACCGCAAGGTGCTGGAGTTCCTGGACATGGAGAAGGAGGCCCCCGACATCATCGACTGCTATCAGCGCGCCCTTGACGCTGGCCTCAAGGTGCAGCCTGTCGTGGCAAATCGAAACGTCTATTGGACGGACATCGGCACCCCGCGTGACTACATCCGTGCCCATGGCGAGGTAGCGGATTGCTCTTTCCGCTATCACACGATGCTGCGGCGCGCGCAGGGCGAGCAGGCCGCCAGACGCTTCGCGCTGGAGCTGACAGGCGTGAAATGCACAGGCTGCCTGGGGCTTGGCGTGGAGCTAGGCGTGCCTTCGGGCTCGCATCTCCACAACGTCGTGCTTTGGGACTACACGCGCCTCCCGCGTCCCCTGCTTTATGCAGACGGCATTTTCGTCGGCAACGATGTGCAGCCGCCTAAGCCCGTGACGGAAAACCGTTTGCCAGATTCGCGCGTCTTCAAGGCGCTCAACATGGATGAGAACCACTACACCATCGAGGAGCTTCACAAACAGGGGAGCGGTCGGCGCTACTGCCGCCTGAAGAGCGGCGACACCAACTGGGTGTGGTGCGCCTACAACCCCGAGCGCCGCGAAAACGCCAGCTTTGCGGCGATATCCGACTTTCTGGACCGCCTGGGCATCAACGTGCCCAAGGTCAGGCTGCATCTGGCCGACACCTTCGAACTGGTGTCGCAGGACTTGGGGCAGAGCGACTTGCAGCTGATTCCGCAGCAGATGCGGGAGGATTTGCTGCTGGAGGCCGTCCAGCAGATAGCCATCCTCCACGTCAATGGCGACAAGAAGGCGAAGATGGAGGAGCTGCCCCTCCAGCCAGGCTTCACCAAGGGGCTCTACGACTGGGAACGTGACTACTTCCGCTCCAATATCCTGGAGAGGCTCTTCCACGCACCTGAGATGTGGAGCGATGTGGCCGCCGAATACGTGGACATGCGGACGATGCTCCTCAGCGAACCTTTGGTTCCCCTGCACCGCGACTTCCAGAGCGCCAATATCAAGGTGCTCAACGGCAAGGTCTATCTGATCGACTTCCAGGGGATGCGCCTTGGTTGCGCAGCCTACGACCTGGGCTCGCTGCTCTTCGACCCCTACCAGTGCCTTCCCAAACGCACACGGGACTCCATCTGGCAGGAGTACTGCCGCCAGGTGCGCGCGCTGGGCGGCAATCCGCCCGAGCGCAAGATTTTCTACATCGCTGCCTGCCAGCGTCTTATGCAGTGCCTTGGGGCATACGGCAAGCTATGGAAGCTGGATGGCCACGAGTGGTATCGCCAGTATATCGTCCCTGGCTTCAAGATGCTCTCCGAGGCCGCCGCCGAAGCCGACATCTTCCCCGCCCTCCATGCCATGGCCCTGGACGGCTATGAACGTGCGCAGAAGCTGCTGAAATAAGTGGCTGTTGCAAAACTGTAGCCAGGATCTTGCAGATTGGATGATTCAAATTGCGGGATTGATTCTGATAAAATCGTGCGGCGGGATGGTTTTGCTTTCGTATGAGGCTGCTTCATCGGAGAAGTTGCAGACGATAAGCGTGCCGTTGGAATAGCGTGCGATGCGGATGGTTGGGGAGACATCGAAGATGTCCTCGATGAACTCGTACTGGAGGTCTGCGGTCTGCGAGAACCTGCGGTATGCCTTTGCAATGCATGCGACGGAATGCTCAAGGGCCTCGTCTGTAGCGCATGTAAGGTCCTCCTCGCCCATCCAGTTGAAGGAGTTGATGCGGTATTTGGCATAGAAGTATGCGGCGGGGCGTCCACCGTAAAGGGTATTGAGCAGGAAGCTGTTCGGCTCCTTCACCATGGAGTTCATCGTCTCGCAGCCGCTGTTGTAGGTGACGATGCCGTGATAGACGATGAACCAGAACGGGATGAGCTCATCGATGAGCGGCTGTATATTCTTGGGAAAGAGCGACCAGAAGGTGTAGAGCACAAAATCCAGCGAGCCGATGCAGTAGTCAAGTCCGCCTTCAGAGGAGGAAGCCCCAATCAGCTCACGTCCATACTGCAGGGTGCGGCAGCGCCATTCGCCTGCCTCGCGCTCGTTGAGCGGATGGAGGCGGTGGTAGCATGGGGCTGGTGGATCGATGCTCAGCACGTCAAAGTAGTGACTGCCCCTGAAGCCAAGGGCCGCCAGCTGCTCAATGTCCTCTGTGACATAGTGGAGATGCGCCTGCTTGGGGCAGAGAAGGATGCACTGTCCGCCGCTGAATGCACGGTAATAGTGTGGACGTCCGTCGGCGTCGATGAGGTAGTCGTCCTTGTCGAGGCGTTTTGATATGGAGTAGGAGTCATGCGGGCAGGTATGGACCGAGATGAGGTAGCCGTATGATTTTGCCTTGGCGATGAGTGCCTTGAGGTCGTCCCATGTACCGACGCGCGGGTCGGGCGGGAAGATGTCAGGAAAGCGTCCGTCATGTCCGCCAATGTTCCAGCCGACAAGGCAAAGGTCCACGTGTTCGACTCCAGCGTCATGCAGCCGATCTAGTATCTCTCCAGCGCGTCGGAAGGTGACGGCGACATGCGGGATGGGTTCATTGACGCCTGGAATCTGGTCCAGTGCGGGGGTAGGCATCGGCTTCCAGGCGTGGCGAATGCGGATTGGAACGGCGTTGACGGTCTCTCCGATGACTGGATACTGCTTTATGCGCTCGCGGAGCGTTGTGCATGCGCCGCGTTCCAGCTGGTATGCGCGATAGGCGCGAGCCATTCCGCTCCAGGTTGCATCAGAACCACATAGGGGAATCAGGACGACTTCAGGGTCATCGTAGGTGGTGCCCTCCTCGCAGTGGAAGCGTGGATACATGTAGTATCTGCCGTCCTTGACGCCGAAGACGATGGAATAGGTAAGAGCCATTCCAGAGACGATGGCGAGTACGGCGTTTTCACCGTTGCGTATGCCGAAAATCGGCAAGTCGCTGCGGCGGCAGACCGTCTCCTGTTCTTCGCGTGGATGAAAACGGCAGAGACCAGTCGGATGATTTCTGTCTGGAATCGAGGGAATTACAAAGTATCCATCTGCGCCGACAGGTGCTATGAAATCATCGAAATGGAACTCGACATCTTTTGTATTCGCGGGAATGCGCGTCTTCGGAAGATGGAAGAGATTGCCCTCTGCGATGAGTGGGCTCTCCTGAATCGAATCATCTTGTGCGACAAAGCGAATGAAACTCATTGAACACTCCTTGGCGGTTATTTCAAGCAACTTGAGAAAAAGCTTGTTATGTGTAATTTTTGTGTATTTTTTTCACAAAAAATCCCATGGAATCACGTGCTTTCCATGGGATTTGTGCTTGAAAATGGTCGGGGCGAGAGGATTTGAACCTCCGGCCTCTGCGTCCCGAACGCAGCGCTCTAGCCAGACTGAGCCACGCCCCGAATAATTCATATTTGAAAAATGTATTTATAATATAATCCAGTTTTGCGATTTGTGCAAATTGGTATTATGAAAAAAGCC
>JAFTAC010000484.1 GCA_017458805.1 Victivallales bacterium
GGTCAAGAGCGGGGCCCCCGACGTGGTGCTTTTCACCTCGCTGACCTTCCCCACGACGATGCCATGACCGTTCGCCTCCCCCGTGGCGCTGACCGTCACATCATCCTCCACAGCCACCTTGTCGAAGAGGATGCCGTCCAAGCTGTTGGCAACGATTTTCGGCACGGGCTGCACCATGCTCAGCTCCTTGGGATTTGCGATTCCAGTCCCCAGCAGCAGCCCCGTCACGTTGCGCGCACGCACCTGGCAGGGCATGGCGAACTGGCGGCTGGTGACCAGCAGCACCTTGGAGGTGTTGAAGGAGACCTCCTCCACAACCCCGACAAGCCCCCGCTCGTTCATCACGCAATACCCCTTCTTGATGCCATCCCCCTGACCTCGGTCGATGATGATATAATCATAGTACTCGCTGAAGGGGTCGCGCTGAAGGACTTGGCAGAGCGTCAAGCTCAGCGTCGTGCTGCCCTCGATGAGACCAAGCCTGTTTCGCAGCACCGTGTTTTCCTGTTCAAGCTGCGAGCTTTCCGCACGGAGGTCTGCCAAGGCCGCCTCATATTCAGCGGCCTCCGCCTGCAACGCCATCATATCGTCTCGCGACATGGCATCGGGATATCCGCCCAACGCACCGCGTGTCGCGCGTGCGCAGAGTCTCGCGATGGCCTGGGTAGGCTCCGTCACAAGCTGGACAACCGCCGTCAGCCGCCTGTCAATACCAGGCGGCAGGCACATCAGCACGCATGAAAACAGCAGGGCAAAGCAGAAAGCGATGCCCCCGAGTTTTTTGCGAGGCGGGAAGCCGTCGCCTTGAGGGGTGTTGTCATCAGCCATGTCCCCTGCCCTCCTGCGACTGGTGCTTGTACAAGGCGTTGTACTCGGAACGTATCATGGAGTAGCATAACTCATCAAAGATGCTGCCGTCATCCAGCTTGGCCGCATTGCGAAGCCTCCCCTCATACTTGAAACCCAGCTTCTCTATCACCCTTTTGGAACGGATGTTGTGCGGATAATGAAACACGGACAAAAGATGGATATGCATATTGTCAAAGGCATGGCGTATGACCGCAGCCCCCGCCTCGGGCATGAGCCCCTGCCCCCAGTAGTCTGGGGACATGGAGAAGCCCAGCGTGTAGCCGAGGTATTCGCCTCGTTTCGAATCATTCCGCAGGTTGATGCCGCCCACCACCTTGCCAGTGGTGCGAAGCTCCATCGCCCAGGCAAACTGGTTGTAGAGAAAGCAGTCCTCGATGATGCGTATCGTCTCGTCTATGCTTTTGTGCGGCATCCAGCCAGCGGCGGGTCCCACCTCGGGACGCCGCGCATAGTCGTAGAAGTCACATGCGTCCCGACGCGTCCATGGCCTCAGCTTCAGACGCTCTGTCTCCAATACTGCCATATCTCGTCAATCATCCTAAAATTTGTTCATGCCCCTGCTCCAAATTACCATGACAAAATGTAGCGTAATATGAAAGGGCTGTCAAGTCCGTATTCCACTTTTTTCCTCTCGCCAGCCCCCCATGCAATGCAACAGATAGGATGTGATGACAGCCTTAGCGAAGCGAACAACGCCATCGGAAACCGTGCCCACTCCACTACGCCTTTGCAAAAGCAAGACGCACAGCATAGTGGTGTGAAGGCACGTTAGGACCTCGTTAGTCCAGCAAGTTGTTGCCACCTAAACAGGGGAAACAAACGGGTGTTTTAGAAGCGCGCTCTCCAGTGCGGCGGTTCCGCCCAGGCGGTACTGCTCGGCCAAATCAAGAAACTCCGCCTTGGCATCGCCTGCGAGAGCTTGCCGCAGCAGAGCGTTCAGCTCCTTGTCGCCAGGCACCGCTTCCAACGGCCCCAGAACGATGACAAAGGCGTTCGGCACGGCGGCATGGAGTGCCTGCACATTCCGCATCACACCCACCGCTGTTGCATCGGGTGTTTCGCCCGCGCGGAGGTTTTCGGAGCCGATGTGCAGGATGACCGCCTTCGGAAAGCACCCCTCCAGCTCGCCATGGCGAATGCGCCAGAGCTGGTTTTCGTTCTTGTCGCCGATGCAGCCCATGTTCAGCACGCGATGCTGATTGAAGAACGGCGTATCCAGTTCAGGCGGACGTGGATACATCTTGTCCCCATACCAGTTCAGGCCGCCCCAGCGGTGGATAACTCCGTCGCCCGCGATGACGATGTCGGGCTTGATGACGAAGTCGCCGTTGCGGAGAATCATCGCATGGCGGAAGTGCCAGTCGTAGCTGCCGTCGCCCCGCCCCTCGGCGTCCAGACCGTCCGCCACCGTCAGGTGGTCGGGATAGTCAAGCGGGGTCTCGATCCACCCCTGGGTCGTGGCGCAGCGCTGAATCGTGTCGCCGAAAATTCCTGACAGCTGGAGGTTTGCGACGACTGGTCCATTGTCCGTGACTGTCACCCAAGTGACGGTGTCCATCGTGCCGTAGCGCAGGTCGTCCCATTTCACGCCCTTGTCCCAGACGCCGCCGCAGGTGCCCAGCATATAGTAGTTCTTGCCGTGGCGAATGGCTTTCACGTGGTTGTGCCAGTCCCCGCAGAAGAGGGTGTAGCGGATGTCGTTGATGTCGCGCTCGAAGGCAAGCCATTTGTCGCTGGTCCAGTCGATGGGCATGTGCATGAAGATGAAAGTCCAGCGGTCATCGGCATGTTCGCGTATAACCTGCCTGGCCCAGGCGTACTGCTCGTCGGTGATGCCCTGCACGGGCATGCGCCCGTCCCGCCCGTCCATGGAGTCGAGGCAGACGAAATGGCACCCCTTGTAGCAGAAGTCGTAGTAGGTCTTTTCACCGTGGCGTTCCTGCCAGACGCGCTTCGAGACATCGTGCGCCAGATGGTTCGTGGGCCATCCGAGGTTGATGTCGTGATTGCCCACGACGTAGTAGAAGCGCATGTCAAGCATGTCGATGAACCCCTCCAGTTCGTCCCACTCGTCATTCATGCGCTTTTCAGCGTCCTCCTCGTTCGGGGAGCCATAGCAGCCGTCCACCAAATCGCCCACGCAGATGGTGAACTCGGGGCGCAGGAGGTTCAGGGCCTTCATCGCCTCAACAAAGAAACCTTTGCGCTCGCCGCCCGTGCGGTCGGCGATTATGGCGAAGTGGAAATCCTGCGGGTCGTCCAGCAGGGGCTTGTCCGTATAAGGTTTATCACTCATTGTTAATCATCCTGTCAAAAAAACTGTTGCGGGTAATGTGATATTGGGAATTTCGAATAATTAGCAATTAGCAATTAGCAATTGAAACTATTCGCCTATGGGGAATACAGCATACACTTTCAATTACCTATTTAATTGCTAATTGCAAATTGCAA
>JAFTAC010000485.1 GCA_017458805.1 Victivallales bacterium
AGACCGCATTGTACGCAGCCGTTGCAGAAGCCTTTACTGGCGCACTGCTGGCAGTTGCGGTGATTATACTGTGGTACGTACAGCTCCTCTTCTGGTATCTCCAGGCCCAGGGGTGTGGTGAGCTTGAAGTGCAGTGGTTTGGCGATATAGGATGTCTGCGACTTCCATGCCATGCGGGTCTGGAGGAACTTATCGGGCATGCGATAGCTTTTGCCGTCCTTGACGAGCACGGTCCCCGTTTCAAACCAAGTGAAGTTCACACCATATTGCACGCATTCTGACCGCAGGCGCTGCACCCACTCGAAGTGGCAGGGGCGCGCACCGTCGTAGTTCTCGCCGCCCGACAGCACCTGCTCGACCTGACCAGAAGCCAGGTACTTCTCCAGACTGACTTCACCGATGAAGGGCGCCACAAGAACGCCTTTGTGCTTGAATGGCAGCTCCAGCAGAATTGGCATCCGTTCGTCGGCGCGGTGCTGGTTTTCCGTTGTCACGCTGAAAAACACATTCTCCCAGCCATCTCCCCAGTTGGCGGGGAGATGGGCTGCAACGCGCTGTGGACGCTTTGTCAGCAGGAAAAAGACCACGTCAGGGCGTTCGCTTATGATTTGCCAGGCCTCATCGCGCCATGGGTCCGCCTCCTCCAGGAAGAAGTCGCTGGTCAGGCAAACACGCAGATGCTCACCACTTTTTATTTTGTAGGCTCCGTTTCGGTTCCGCTGCAAGGGGTAGTCGAAGTTGCGCGTCCTGTAGATTCTGGAGCCGTCCTGGTCACGTTGCGCATCCAGAAAGTACATGTAGCAGTGCTGGCAGCCTTCGCTGACCTTCTTGCAACCATGCCATGGATTCCAAATGTCGTGCATAATCTTGTCTGTTTTTGTTACTTGCGGTATTATTCCAAAATATAGCACAGAATTAAGACTATTGCAAAAAGAAAGGGCAAGAGAAACGCAATGGAAAAGCATTATTCCTAATTTCGAAGTGACTTAGAGCAAACAAACTGAAAAATATTCCCAAAAAGATGGCGTAGATACTAGCTTTCTTACTATTATTGAATATATTAAAGAGGTAATAACAAAAGACAAGGAAAACTATATAATGACTAGTGAATCACATATCTACTGTAGCCAGAAGACCTGGCTGGAGGGACCTGCGGTCGAGCAGTTCAACCGCGTTTTGGGGTTCGAGGGCATCCTGAAGGGGGCTGCATTTCCTGATTTGCACCCAGGACGGGGCGTGCCCATCGGGGCGGCGTTCCTCTCGGAGAAGCTTATCTACCCTGCGCTTATCGGCAACGATATCGGCTGCGGTATGACCCTTTTCGACACGGGCATCCCCGCACGAAAGCTGAAGACCGACAAGCTGTTGCGGAAGCTGGGAGAGGAGCCGGAAGCGGTCATCCAACAACTGGCGTCGGAATGTCTGCCAGAGATGGACGGCTCCATGTCGGACAGCCTTGGGATGCTTGGCACCCTTGGCCATGGCAACCATTTTGCCGAAATCTTGGAGCTGGAAGCTGTTCTGGATGCCGATGCCTGCAAGGAACTGGCAGTTTCGAAGGGCAACGCGCTGCTGCTCATCCACGCAGGCTCGCGTGCCTACGGCGAGGCATTATGGCGTGATTTCGCAGCAACGCATGGCGATGACGGCGTACCAGCCGACAGCGAGGACGGGGCCGCCTATCTGGCTGCGCACACCGAGCTCATCGGCTGGGCCTCCTACAACCGCCGACTGGTGGCGAGGACCTTCGCACACCTTTTGGGCTGTGAGCTGCGGGAGCTTCTCAACGCCACCCACAACAGCATTACGCCTGTCGGCAACGGACGCTTCATCCACCGAAAGGGGGCCAGTGCCGTGGAGGAGGGCAGGGCGGTTGTGGTAGCAGGTTCGCGCGGCACACACTCCTACCTCGTGAAACCTTTCGGCAATCTGGAGGAGCACCTCTTTTCGCTGGCACATGGCGCGGGACGCAAGTGGAACCGCCAGAGCACGAAGGCACGCGTCCGCGAAAAGCACAAGGACATTGCCTCTTTGCTCCAGACGAAGCTGGGGACGCGGGTGGTCTGCCCAGACAAGGACCTGCTTTACGAGGAGGCCCCCGAAGCCTACAAGGACATCGAGGAGATCATCGC
>JAFTAC010000486.1 GCA_017458805.1 Victivallales bacterium
CTTGGCAGTCAGTTCAACGGCAAGGAGTTTGCGGCCATGCTCCGCGACGCTGGCGTGGAATACGTCAATGTCTTTGCAAAATGCAACCTCGGCTTCTGCTACTACCCTACCAAAGTGGGGTACATCTACCCAGGGCTGAAACGAGATTTACTGGGCGAGATGGTTGATGCATGTCATGGAGAAGGCATTCGGGTTGCCGCCTACTTCAATGTCGGCCTCAGCCATGAGCATGCTCTGCGCCACCGTGACTGGTGCAATGTGAACAAGCTGGGACAGGTTTACAAGTTCGACGTGATGGACCATTGGTTCCGCACGATGTGCTTCAATTCACCCTACCGTGACCTCATCCTCCAGATGGTTGAGGAAGTGCTGGCAGCCTATCCCGTTGATGGGCTTCTCTTTGACTCCCTTACCCCCACACCCTGCTATGGAATCGAGTGCGTCGAGAAGGCGGAGGCGCTTGGATTTGATATGAAAAACGACGGCGATGTCCGCAAACTCGCCTTCCAGAGCAGCCTTGACATGAAGAATGCCATTCTGGCAAAGGCAGCTGAAAGACGCGACGACCTCTTCATGTACTTCCTTGGTCTGGAGGCCGCCTACCAGCCCACCCACCAGGAGCTGGAAGTACTCCCGCAAGGTGGCTGGGGCTACGACTTCCTCCCCGCGCGAATCCGCTATATACGCACTCTCGGCAAGCCATACTCCACCATGACAGGACGTTTCCACGGCAGCTGGGGAGACCTCGGCGGCATCCGCCCCGAGCCGGCGCTTCTCTACGATTGCCTCAACTCCATCGTCAACGGCGGCAACTGCTGCATCGGCGACCACCTGCACCCAAGATGCCGACTGGAACCAGCTGTCTATAAGATGATTGGAAGCGTCTATTCCACCATTGCCAAGCTGGATGAGTGGACTGATGGTGCAAAGCCCGCCACAGAAATCGCCATCCTTGCGCCATGGCTTGTTGGCTGCGGCGATGAAAACAACGCCAAATGCGCCACTGCCCTGCGCGGATACTCCCGCATGCTTCTTGAGCTGAAGCAGCAGTTCGACGTCATCAACGCCGAAGCGGATTTCACCCGCTATCGTCTTATCATCCTCCCTGATTTTGTCCAACTGGACGAATTGCTTGCCGCCAAGCTGCAAGCCTTTCTTGACCAGGGCGGCAAGCTCATCAGTTCCGCCTGGGCAGGGCTTGCCCCCGATGGCACGAAATTCGCCCTGCCATGCCACCGAGAGGCCATGAAGCTCCTTGGCGACGAACCCTGCCAGTACACCTTCATCCACCCGTCGCATGAAATTGCGGAGGATATGCCTGAGATCGGCACAACCATTTACAATCAGGGTATTGCCGTGGAGGCCAGGCAGGGTACTTCCCTGGCGGAACTCGGCAAGGGCTACTTCCACCTTGGCGACTGGGACTACAAGCACGAGTATCTTTACATCCCCGAAAAGGAGATGACAGGCCGTCCAGGCATCGTCGAGTTCGCTGAAGGCTGCCATTTCACCTTCCCGCTGGGCACTGCCTATTTCGAGCATGCCGCCACCGCCTATCGTACCCTTTTGCGGAATATGCTTCGCAGATTGTTGCCGAATCCGTTGCTCCAACTGGAGAGCTTCCCCTCATTCGGACAAGCCACCATCACGGCGCAGTCAAACCGCCGCATCCTTCACCTGCTCTGCTATGTCCCCGAAAAACGGGGCACGCACATGGAAATTGTCGAGGAACCCTCCATTGCGCTTGATGTGAAGGCAAAGGTACGTCTTGACGGACTTCAGCCTGCCGTTCTCTATCTCGCACCTGACAAGACATCCATCCCCTTCATCATCGAGGACGGCTATGCCATCTTCACGATTCCCGTGGTCAAGGGCTACGCCATGGCGGTGCTTGAGGAGGCAGAACGCTAACAGCGATTGATATTGCGGCTTCGGAATAATTAGCAATTAGC
>JAFTAC010000054.1 GCA_017458805.1 Victivallales bacterium
CGCTGCCCTGACTGGTTGCGGATCCATTCGCACACCTGCTGGCAAAAACAACAACAAAATCTGGTACAACACCTTCTTTGGCATTTCCATTGAAAGCGCTGTCTATGGCGATGGCATCATTGTCAACCAGTAAGTAACATTCCCTCATAGTGTGGATTCTTTAAAGAATCCTTAGTTTGGGATAAAGGGAAGCGGCTGATGTCGCCTCCCTTTTTTTGAAACGCTATGTTCCCCAAGAGGGCAGTTAACTAAAGGCTTCTTTTAGAAACCACAGATTACACAGATTACACAGATGTTTTCAGCCGCGTTTTTAACGCGGCTGAAAACGGGGTTATTATGGGTACGGGAAAATGAACCGCGAAGTGCCGCTCAAGCGGCACATCGCATCTGTGTAATCTGTGTAATCTGTGGTTAAAAAACTACCTTTATGGGGAACAGAGCATTTTGAAATTACCTCTGAAGATTTTTACGTAGCGATAACATTTCCAGGAGAAGAAGCAAATGGGTATTTGCATACCGATAAGTGAGTTTCAAGAGCGCATTGTCCGCATCCAGGCTGAGATGGAGCGGGAGAAGTTGGACGCCATCGCGGTGTATGGCGACGAGTACCGCAAGGAGAATTTGCGCTATGTCTGCAACTTCTGGCCTATTTTCGAGCGTGGCATTTGCGTGATTCCGAAGTGCGGCGAGCCGACGCTGGCGGGTGCGCCAGAAGGCGAGAATTATGCGAAGGAGATGTCCGTCTGGAAGGATTATCGCAACGTGAAGGAGTTTGCGTGCGTCTCCGTGCCAGAGGAAATCGACTACCCGCTGGCCACCTTCTCCTCGCTCAAGGAGATTCTGCAGGGGGCATTGAAGGGCGGCAAGCGAATGGGCCTGGTCGGTGTCTGGGACATTCCTGCGCCCATTATGGACCGCGTTCGCGCCGCCGTGCCTGGCGTGGAAATTGTCGATGCGATGCCGCTCTTGGCGCGTCTGCGCCTCATCAAGTCCGACAATGAAATCGCATGCCTCAGAGAGGCTGGCCGCCAGGCGTGCGAAGGCTACAAGAAGCTGCTTGAGTTCGCCGTCGATGGCAACCCTGAGACGATGGCGGCGGGCGCCGCCGAAGGAGCCGCACGCATGGCGGGCGCCGAGGACATCAACTTCATGGTCTTTGGCTCTGGCAAGCGCACCGAGACAGTCATCGGGCGCGCCACCAACAAGATTATGCGCAACGGGGAGATGCTCATGGCCGCCATGGCCGTGCAGTACGAGGGCTATGTCTCCACAGCGGAATATCCCTTCGTGATCGGCACACCCAACGACGCACAGAAGCGCTTCCTCAACGTGCTGTTCGAGGCGGCCAATGTCCAGCAGGACTACTTGAAGGCGGGCGTTGTGGCTGGCGAAATGGTGCGCAAGGTCAAGGAGGTCTTTGCGCGGAACGGCATGACGCAGTACGACCTCTATCCGCCCATGCACGGCATCGGTCTGGCAGAGGCGGAGTCCCCCTACCCAGACGGCGAGACCACCTATCAGTTCGAGGCAGGCATGTGCGTCAACAGCGACATCAGCATCTGGGGACATCCAGCAGGCTCGAACCGCATCGAGGAGGGCTTCGTCATCACTGCTTCTGGTCCGCAGAGCATTACGCCGTTCATACGCGAACTTGTCGCCAAAGGCATCTAAATATGAACAACCGCACAATCCAGACCGTGACAGGGCTCGTTGCCGCTGAATCCTGCGGCATGGTGCTCTCCCATGAACACCTCTTCATCGACCTGCGCAACCAGACGGCCCCTGGCGCCTCCGACAAGCCTGTCACGGCGGCGGACAGGCCTGCCTTGATGCAGGATCCGTATGCCATGCGCGACAACCTCTCTGTCGATGATTTCGCAGGGGCTGTCGCCGAGTGCGCGGAGCTGAAGCGGTTCGGCTGCGATACGGTCGTGGATTGCACGACGGCGCAGATTGGGCGCGACGCAAAGCGTCTGCGCCGTCTCGCACAGGAGGCTGGGCTGAATGTTGTCATGGGGTGCGGCTACTACACAGGCGACACCCATGACGAAACGTTTTTGAAGATGAGTGCAGACGAGGCTGCCGAGGCGATTCTCCGCGACTGCACGGAAGGCGTCTGCGACGGCATCCGTGCAGGCGTCATCGGTGAAATCGGCACCAGCCGCGAGATTTTGCCGAGCGAACGCAAGGCGCTGGTGGCGGCGGCAAAGGCTCAGGTGAAATGCGGTCTGGCGGTGCAGGTGCATATCTACCCCTGGTGCACCAATGGACTGGAGGCCACGGATATTTTGGTGCAAAACGGCGTTGCCCCCTCTCGCATCGTCATCTGCCACTCGGATGTGGAGCCGAACCGCGACTACATTCTTGCGCTCCTGAAGCGCGGCGTCTATGTGGAGCTGGACAATTTCGCCAAGGAGTTTACCCCCGCGCCAGGAGGCTTTGCGGGCGGACGCTTCATCCCAGACACGGAGCGCGTCGATCTGGCTGCGTGGATTATCCGCGAAGGCTATGAACGCCAGCTACTGCTCACCAACGACATCTGCCTGAAATGCCTGCTTTTGAACTATGGTGGAGCAGGCTATCGGCACATCTTCGCCGACATCCTCCCCATGCTCTGCGCCAAGGGCATCCCAGAGGAACTCGTAAAGCAGGTTATCCTGCGGGAAAATCCTTTGCGGATGCTGACGGGCGATTAAGATTATAACCTCACTTGTATTTCTTGGCGAGCTCTTCCAGTTTTGCGGCAGAGTATTCCCAGAAGTTTTTGTTATATTGCATATTGTCAGATTGAGCCCAGTAATAACAGCAGTTTCTCCATTCCATTTAGTTATGCTCACAATAATCCAGATTTTTCTCATGATTGCCAGCATGTCTCTCTTTGCGTCAGGAGCTTTCACCGAAGTTCCTAAAGACCGTCTGTCGCCTGAATGGAAAGTTGTGCAGGAGAGCGGTTCAGAGGGGGTGCTTATGGTGCAAGGCGAAAACGGCCTGCTTTTCAATGGTTTTGAGAAGCCAGCCCTTCCACCAGCAAGAGCCGCTGATTACATTGTGGAGCGTGCTGTTGATTTACAAAGTGATTTCACGGCATTGCTGGAGCTGGAGTGGCATCTGTCGCAAAACGCCATGGGGGAGTGTCTGCTCCAGCTCTACACCGCCAAAGGCGAACTGGCAGCTGAAACAGGGCTCTTTGACGCCTGGCTCACGGGCTGCGCACGGGCCGCTGGCTGGGTTGGTCCTGGTCGGAAAGGGGACGCCTTCTGGCTCTCCGACAATGGCCACGAAACCTTCGCCATCATGCGCAGCCAAGGTCGCATCGCCATCCACTGTGGAAGCTGGAAACTCGATGAACAGAGTGTCGCCTCCGAAGCCATCACCCGCATCCGCCTGCATATCCGCCAGCATCTCGTCTATGACAAGGACAGGACCACGCTGCTGAGCCGTCCAGGCGAGTTCACGCTACACAGAATCGAAGTCACTGACAAGGTGCTGCCGCCGCCAAAGCCGCGCTATGCCCCCGTGGAGCATCCCGTGCCCTGGAAGCTGGAAAAGCCCATCGTCGGCTACTGGGCAGGACCGCAGATTACGGATGAGCTCGCCGCACAACTGAAGGAGGGTGGCTGGAATCTTGCCTGGGGCATGACCGTATCGGACTTGGACATCATGCAGAAACATGGCATACGCGGCATTTTGTGGGTGACGATACCCGCCGCCAAAAGCCCAGAAAACGACCAGCGGCTGCGCTGGTGGCTGGACAGCGTCCGCCACCACCCCGCCGTGCTTGCCGTCCACTGCGGCGACGAGCCTGGCGGAGCCAGGATGGATGCCGCTTCCAAAAGTGTCGCTTTCTTTATGAAGGAGGCTCCCGAGCTTCTGCATTTCAACAACATGTACCCCATCAACGCCAGCAACAAGCAGCTTAACCACGAAGGAACGCCGCAGGAGGCCTACCAGGCGCACATCAAGGAGTATTTCGAGAAGCTGCACCCGCAGCTTTTGAGCTATGACAAGTATAATCTTTGGCATGATGGCGACGACGGCGCCTTCTTCCTGAACCAGGCCATTATCCGCAAGGCCGCCCTGAAATATGGCGTTCCGAGCATGAACATTCTGCAAGGGTGCAGTTGGACGCCTGGCATCCGCGTCCCCAACGGCGACGAATACCGCTATCTTGTCTATTGCAGCCTGGCCTACGGCAGCAAGGGCATAATGAACTACGTCTATGGCCATCCACGGCACTGGGGCAGTGCGCTCGACATCGAGACGGGCAAGACCACACCGCTCTACGACGCAATGAAGTCCATCAACCGTGAGTTCACCGCCATTGCCACTGAACTGATGCCCCTGACCTCGCTGGCGGTGTGGCATGCGGGTGAAATCCCCTTCGGGGCCGACGCACACCCAGAAAACGCCAGCGTGCAGTTCTCGCCGAAGTTGCCAAACATTTCCCAAGGGCTGGAGGATGCGACCATCAACTATGCACAGGGGAACAATTACTTCAACCGCCGTCCACCCGTCAAGGGCTTCCTCACGGGGTGTTTCGGCAACGGGGATGGAGTCTCCCACCTGCTTGTCGTCAACCTCGACTACAAGAACGATGTGACCGCCGTTCTGGTGGCCCCCGCGGCATTGGAGGCGTTCACGCCTGAAGCGCGCCAGTGGCGTTCTATTGGTGGCAGTGGGCTTTCCATTCGCCCAGGCGGCGGCGTTCTGCTGCGCTATGCAAATGGCAAGCATTTCCCCTTGCTGAAAGGAAATGCTGCAAAACCAGTCGTGGTGGTTGCCGAACGTCATGCGGAACAGACGCAGAAGGAGCAGTCGATGGCGTATGCTGTCGATTTCATGCAGGGAACGCTTCCAGCTGGATGGCGGAGCGACTACAGCAGGGGATGCGACGGACTTGATTATACGCTAGGAAGCGAGGGGCTGATCATCAACGGCCTTAAAAATGCAGAGGGAGCCGAGGCGGAGGCGCACCTGGCCACCTTGATTTCCCCCATTGCGGGAGACTTCAGCATCCATATCGAATACGACATCCCCGAAAACACCCCCGAGGCTGCCAATGAAATCATCTTCCGTTTTGATGTTCCAAACGGGGAGAACCTGATTCAGGCAAGCATCGATGGCGGGAAAATCGCCAAGGGCCTACCTGGCTGGAACGCAAAGGAACTGTCAAGGCGCAACTGGGAGATACGACATCTTTCCCACAAGGATTTCACCATCACGCGGCGTGGCGACATCTTCAACGTCCAGGCGGGCATCCTGCATGGCTGCCTGGTCTGCACAGGCGACACCTCGCCCATCGCCAACCTCACCATCATCGCCAGGGGCGCCAACGCGCACCTCATCATCAAGAAAATCACGATAACTAAACTTAATTAGGCAACTTCCATCGGAATACGCAAAAAGATTAGGCAGAGCACTAGCCGATGATACTGGCAAGACCGCCTTGGGCGGTTTCGCGGTAGAGCGATGGAAGGTCGCGTCCTGTTTTCAGCATGGCCTGGACTACATTGTCGAACGAGACGATGTGATGTCCGTCAGAGAGCAAGGCCAGTTCGGCGGCTATCATCGCGCGATTGGCTGCGACGGCATTGCGTTCGATGCAGGGAATCTGCACAAGGCCGAGGACGGGGTCGCAGGTGAGTCCAAGAAAATGCTCCAGGCCGATTTCAGCTGCGTATTCGCACTGTCTTGGCGTGCCGCCCAGCAGGTAGGTGGCGGCGGCTGATGCCATGGCGCATGCGGTGCCGACCTCGCCTTGACAGCCCACTTCTGCTCCCGAAATGGAGCCATTTTGCTTGACGACATTTCCCACC
>JAFTAC010000487.1 GCA_017458805.1 Victivallales bacterium
CAAGAGGCCTATGGCATAAAACTCGCCTCAAACGCTAAAATAATGGGGCCTCTTCACATGCTTCTGGAGGCATCGGGCACTACAATGGATGAAGCCGCGGATGCCATTAATAATGGAAAGCGGCTTCCAAACGCACCTGGCGTATTCTCTTTCAGTTGCTGGCTGGAAAAGCTTGACGGCACTGCAGATGAGGGACGCAAAACAATGCTTGGGGATATTCTCCGCCCAAGTTACCCACATTACGCCAGCAACAAGCAGTTCGTATTGGACTACGAGAATGCAAAATTCGTATTCAATTTCCCGGACGGGAAGACCATCGACGCAAAAGCTGGCGACGCGAATAATCCCGAGGTCATCGCCAATGGCAAGAGCATCGCGGACAAAATCGAGAAACTCTGCGGAAAGGTTCACGTCAACCAGTTGAACAATGTCTATTTTTTAATGTCCCAGAGCGCATTGGGAACCAACTTAAAGGACGGCTTCAAACTTCAGGGAATCGAATCCAACGAGCACATGCCCTTGACCTTCACCCTTTCAAAGGACGAAGAATCAGGCGACATTACCATCGCCTATTCAGAACCCAAGGGCTTCCCTGTCCATTTCAGTTGGACTGCGACAGTCGCCCAGGACGGAACAACTACCGTTACCCCGATGGTGTTAAAAGAAATCAATTAAGTAACGGTGACAAGTCGGTAGCGGTTTCTGGCGTGGCAGAAGTCACGCTGAAATTCGGCGATGATGGCAGCGAACAATACAGCAACTTGCTCGCCTCAGGCGCATTCAGCGACTTCAGCACCCGCAACATCTTCGAGGACAAGGGGATGCTTGCGTAGCAGGATGTGCTCTATTGCATAAAGTCTGGCGACATCCTGTGCTTATTTGCCCCCTCTGAAATGAGAGGGCGTAGCTGATGGGGCATGGCCCTTGCCATCAGGAGGCCAAGGGCGCGCGTTGCGCGCCCCCGTGTGGTGCGGGCTTCCTTTTACAGGACAAGCACCTAGTTTGCTTGCCCAGGGAGTTCCACAAGGCTAACATGGTCTATCCACACGGTTCCCGTGGCCTTGCGCAGGACGAAATTGATATAGGCCTTTTGGTTGGCGTTGAAGTCCTTGGGGGTGTGGACCTTGAAGGTGAAGCCCGTCCAGGGGCATGTGCCGTCCATCTGCACAGGGGCAGCGGGGAAGTACATGCAGGAGCCATTGCTGTAGTCGAAGCGGATGTAGAAGCCGCTCCACTTGCCTTCCAGCTTCTTCACCTCGTCCATGCGCACGAAGAAGCTGACTTCGTAATCGGCGTCGGCCTTGACGTCCTTGAAATACTGCACGAGACTGGAATTGACCGCATCGCCGCAGTTCAGCTTGATGGAGGAGCCTTCCGTCAGGAAGATTGATTTGTCCAAGACCCCCCTGCCTATGTGCCAGATGTTCTAGATATTCTCTGGAATGAAATCTGGGTTGGCGAGAAGATTCTTCGTCTCTTCAGCTTTGAAGAGCAGCTTGCCGAAGCGGGAGACGTCGCCGAATTGCCGTGCAAAAGGGCTCCAGCAGTAGTAGGGGGTGGCGACCTTGATGCCGTTCAGCACTCTGTGGCGCGTGAAATCAACAAGTATGCCGTCGTCAGCTGCCTTGCGCATGGAGCTTCGCGGCAGGATAATGTCTGCCGGCCACCCCTTGCCGTCACTGACCTTCACCGCTAG
>JAFTAC010000488.1 GCA_017458805.1 Victivallales bacterium
ATTGCTGGCTGCGGTCACCGAACACGAGCTACGTGAACACCGAGTACAACATCAACACGGGCGGTGCAAGCTACAACACCAACGCGTACAACGCGTATGCGTTCCTGCCCGCCATGTGCATCGCCTAGCGTCATCGGAAATCGAAGCAATCGCCGCCGCGTCCAGCGGCGGCGCAAGGAGACAGAATGAAAGACATTTCACAATACATAGACTTCACGCAGAACGAAGGGAGGTACCCGAAAAGAAGCGTCAGATCGCTAATCAACCTGCCCTGCACGGTGCATGAATGGACGGAGCTGGAAAGCCGATTCAGGGACGGCAACTCGTCGGGCCGATACGTCCAGATGCACGTGGAGCTGGAGGCGGGGCATTTCCTCGTGAACACGGGGAGCGCGATAATCATGGAGCAGCTCGACCAGATAAGCAAGGCGAAGCAGGAGGCAGGCGAGACGGAGCAAGGCTTCACCTGCATCGTCAAGCGGGCTGGTCGGGGAGTCAAGCTGTACCCGATGGAATGGGAGCGGAAAGATGTCGGTACGCAAACGCGAAAGGAAGGAGAGCAAGATGGACGTTCAGACGAAGGCAACTGACCTGGCCGCATACACCATCGACAACGCGCTGAAGGAGAAGATCGTCCCGAAGCGCGACCGCTGGGCATTGGGGACGCGTCTTGTGGACACGGCACTGGAAATGGCGACGCGGATAGACACGGCGAACACGCTGCGGCTGGACAACGAGGAAGAGGCTCGACAGAGGCGCATGGAGCAGCGGATGGCATTAACCGCGACGTTCAGGCTGATGACGCTGGTCCACATTGCCAGACGGCTGACGCACTTTGACGAAGCGGTGCATAAGCACTGGACGAAACTTGTCAAGGAGGAACAGGAACTCCTGCGGGGCTGGATGGACAGCGACCGCAAAAGGAGGAATGCCACGAATTGACAGCTGGCCGTGCGCTGATTCCTGCCCGCCCGTAATTGCTGGCTGCGGTCACCGAACACGAGCAACGTGAACAACGAGTACAACATCAACACGAGCGGTGCAAGCAACAACAACAACGCGAACAACGCGTATGCGTTCCTGCCCGACAATGCACAAAAAGGCGAACCAGTAAGCGGAGTCGGCTCCGCCGAAAAGCGCAAGGCGATGCACTGGGAGCGCACGACCAGGCAGGCCGAGAGACTTGCGAACCTTGCCGCCGATGACGTTGGCCGAAAGACCAGGACGTCTATGCACGGCGGCACATTTTAGGAGCAAGAGGAAATGACTAGCATTCTGACATTTGACGGACTGATGGAAGCGGCGCGGCAATGCGCACTCGGCGTGAAATGGAAGGACTCCATCGCGGCGTGGACGCACCCGCGAAGCATCGCCCTGAACTGCCTCAAACTGAAGGAGGAGCTGGACAACGGCACCTACAGGCTGGGAGGCTACGTGGTCTTCGACGTGACGGAGCCGAAGCGGCGAACCATCCGCTCGCCGAAATTCCGCGACAGGGTGGTCCAGAGGGCGATGTGCAACGCGGGGCTTTACCACGACCTCACGCGGGGAAACATCCACGACAACGGAGCCTGCCAGAATGGCAAGGGAACCACCTTCACGATGGACAGGCTGGAATGCCACCTGCAACGCTACTGGCGGAAGCACGGAAACGACGGATGGGTGCTGCGGCTGGACATCCGCCGATTCTTCGACAGCATTCCGCACGACCAGCTGAAGGCGATGGTCTCCAAAAAGGCACGGTGCGAGGAATTCAGGCGGCGCGTGGACGAGATCATAGACAGCTTTTCAGACCCAGGCATCGGGCTGGGTTCCCAGATTTCACAGCTCCTGGCCATCGCCTACCTTTCCGAGCTGGACCACTACATCAAGGAGAGGCTGGGCGTGAGGCACTACCTGCGGTACAGCGACGACATCGTGATGATCCACGAAAGCAAGGAGTTTCTCCAGCGGACATGGACGGACGTGGCGGGAAGACTGGCGGCACTCGGTCTCCAGCTCAACCCGAAATCGACGCTGCATCCGCTGAAGCAGGGCGTGAGGTTCCTGAAATTCAGGTTCATCTTGACCGACACGGGCAAGGTCGTGAGGATGCTGGACAGACGGAACATCGTGCGGATTCGGAAACGGCTCCGCAAACTTAAGAACAAGGCAATCAGAGGAGAACGGCAATGGCAGGATTTGACTAACAGTTTCAACAGTTGGAAGGCTCACGCAGAGCAAGGCAATTCACACGAACGCATAAGGAGACTCAAAAGATGGCTGGAATCATAACGCCGCAGGAAGCGGAGAAGGACAAGGCTGCCAGGATAGCGGCGGCAGCATCGGCGGTCACACTTGCCGACTACAACGACACCCTGGAAAGCTACCTCAAAGAGGTGCGCTCGGCCAGGGGCTACACAGACCGAGACCCGAGCGAATACTACAACAGCGGCATCCCGCGCTGGGCGCAGGACGCAAGGGACTGGGTGGCGTTCCGCGACAGGGTGATGGTCTACGGGCTGCAGATTCTGACCCAGTACGAGCAGACGGGCGAGGCACCCTGCACGCTCGACGAATTCGACGCGAACCTGCGCGAAATCACAATCGAATGGACATACAACCAGGAGGACTGACATGAAAAAAAGACTGACGGTGGCTGCAGCACTCGCAGCCGCAATCGTGATGACTGGGTGCATGAGCGAGCGGGAATACCAGCTCCGCAAGAACGACATCGACGCGAAGAAGGACTGGAAGCCGACATACCAGATTCTGAGCATCAAGGGACCGCTCAACGTTCCAGAGGGCGGCGAACTCATTATCAACGCACCGAGCCAGCCGTTTGTCCACACAAACATCCCAGACGGCCAGGCTTACCAGCTGCGGGCATTGACGACCACCGAGGCAATCGGCGCGGCGGCATTCGGCGGCTACCTAATCAAGAGCGCGAAAGGCACCAC
>JAFTAC010000489.1 GCA_017458805.1 Victivallales bacterium
CAGGGCCATGGAGGGCGGCATCGACGATGTCGGCCTTGGTGTTCTCTTTGGACTTGAACGCTATCGCTATGAGTTCTCCGCACTCCTGATGCACGCAGAGCATCTGGAGGCCGCCTTCGGTGTCGGCCCCCATACCATTTCCGTGCCTCGCATCCGTGCGGCGGACGACATCGACCCCAGCACCTTCAAGAACGGCATCAGCGACGACCAGTTCTGCAAAATCGTCGCCTGCATCCGCATTGCAGTCCCCTACACGGGCATGATTGTCTCCACGCGCGAAAGCAAGGAGACGCGCCAGCGGGTGCTTCATCTGGGCATCTCCCAGATTAGTGGTGCCTCCAAGACCAGCGTGGGCGGCTATGCGGACAACACGCCAGAGGCGGAGGAATCTGCCCAGTTCGACGTCAACGACCGCCGCACGCTGGATGAAGTTGCGCGCTGGTTGATGGAAATGGGCTACATCCCCAGCTTCTGCACTGCATGCTACCGCGCGGGTCGTACGGGTGACCGCTTTATGGCACTCTGCAAGGCTGGCAAGATTCAGGACTGTTGCCACCCGAATGCCCTGATGACCCTAAAAGAGTATCTGATGGACTATGCGACACCCGAAACGCGCGCCATCGGCGAGAAGCTAATCGAGAAGGAACTGGCCAACATCTCCACCGACCATATCCGCGAAATCACCAAACAGCACCTGGCTGAAATCGAGAACGGCCAGCGCGACTTCAGGTTCTGAACCATGAACGAAACAGCCTCATCGGAACGTGTCCACATCGGCTTCTTCGGCAGAAGCAACGTGGGGAAATCCAGCTTGATGAACGCCGTGACCGCCCAGGAGATGTCCGTCGTGTCGCCCATGCGCGGCACGACGACCGACCCTGTGCAGAAGTCCATGGAGTTGCTGCCCCTGGGTCCCGTCGTGATGATGGACACGCCTGGGCTGGACGATGATACCGCTCTGGGTAACCTGCGTGTGAACCGTGCCCGCCAGACCCTCAACAAAACCGACATAGCCGTGCTGGTGCTTGATGGTACAGTGGGCATGACGACAGAAGACGCAGCTATTCTTGCGCTTATACAGAAAAAGCAGATTCCCTGCGTGGTGGCTGTCAACAAGTCAGACCTGCCGCAGGCGGGACTCTCCCTTGAGGGAGCCACCGTTGTGGCGGTCAGTGCCAAGACAGGGCAGGGCGTCCATGAACTCAAGGAGGCGATTGCAAAGGCGGTGCCGTCTGGAGACAATGGCCGTCGAATCGTCGGCGACCTGCTTTCACCAGGTGATTTGGTTCTTCTCGTGACGCCGATTGATGCTGCTGCCCCGAAGGGACGCCTGATTCTTCCCCAGGTGCAGACGCTGCGCGACATCCTTGACAGCAATGCCATGGGACTTGTTGTCAAGGAGACGGAGCTGCTTTCAGCTTTGGACAGGCTTTCAGCCCCCCCAAAGCTTGTGGTGACGGACAGCCAGGTCTTTGCCAAGGTCGCAAAGATTGTTCCGCCGAATCTTCCGCTGACCTCTTTTTCCATTCTCTTTTCGCGTTACAAAGGCTATCTGGCAGGAGCTGTCAAGGGCGTCCATGCGCTGGATACCCTGAAGGACGGAGACACCGTGCTGATTTCAGAGGGATGTAGCCATCATCGCCAATGTGGTGACATCGGCACGGAAAAACTTCCGAAGCTCATACGCAGCCGTTGCGGAAAGGAGATTAACTTTGAGTTCACTAGCGGCACAGGCTTCCCTGATGATTTGACCCGCTTCGCCGCCATTGTCCACTGCGGCGGCTGCATGCTCACGGAGCGCGAGATGCACTACAGGGCAAAATGCGCCGAGGACCAGGGCATTCCCTTTACCAACTACGGTATCACCATCGCCCACCTGAATGGCATCCTGGAACGCTGCATCGCCCCTGTGAAACAATCTCTGGACAGGTAGGTAGTAGGTAGCCAGGGCCTATGGCCCTAGCGAAATGTGCCTAGGCGCTCTGCGCCTGGAAGAGGGCATCAGAAGGTAGCCAGGGCCATAGGCCCTGGCGAAATGTGCCCAGGCGCTTATGCGCCTGGAAGAGGGCATCAGAAGGTAGCCAGGGCCTATGGCCCTGGCGAAATGTGCCCAGGCGCTCTGCGCCTGGGCTTGGGGCATCCATCGTAAGCGTGTTGGCATCGCGACACTAAAGCACCGCGCATAGGACAGATTACTGTGCCGCCACGATTTTCTTGACTTCCTCGATTGCCGCCTGGACGAGCTTTTTGATGTCATTGTCGGCGATGCCGACAATGATGTTGTCGCACTGGTTGAAGGGGATGAGGATGCGTGTGGCGCTACTTTGCGCCACTGCAACGGCCATTGCTGGCGTAATCTCGCCGAACATCGCGTCTGCGATGACGATGCCCAGCGGACCGACAATCACGTCTGCCTTGCGGCATGCGACAACCACCGCGTTTTCGCCTGTTGCAGCATGGCTTGCGCCTGCTTTCAGCATCACGGAGGTTGCCGTGCTGTTGGTTCCGACCGCCATAATCTCCATGTCAGGGAACGTGCTGCGGAGGGATGCGACAAGTTGCTTGCCCACTCCGCCACCATGGGCATCTATCACCAAAACATTCATCGTGGTTCCTGCGCTTTGTTTTAGCGTTTCATGGCGGCGCGCCATCTGGCGACTTCCACGGCGGGGTTTTCTGCCTGGGTGAAGGCGGTCACGGCCGCAATATGCAAAGCTCCGCATGCCATCAGCTCGGGCAGGTTGTCGTATTTAATGCCACCCATCACGGAGAAGGGTACCTTTACCTCGCGGCTGAAGACCTTCAGGTTCTCCAGCCCTAGGAACGTACATGCAAGCTGCTTGGTTTTTGTCGGGAAGATGGGGCCGATGTTCAGATAGGAACAACCGTCTTCTTGCGCCTTCTTTATCTCCTCTGGGTTATGTGTGGAGACGCCGATAATCAGGTCGGGTCCCAGTCTCCTGGCGTCTGCCACGGGGAAATCCTCTTGACCCAAATGGACACCATCTGCGTCTGTGGCTAAAGCCGCATCCACCCTGTCATCTACGATAAGCAGTGCCCCGTATTCGCGCGTCAGTTGACGTGCCTGCCGTAGCAGCGGCATGAAATCGCCGTCGGACATGGTTTTCTCGCGCATCTGAAGAATGGTTGCACCGCCCTCCAAAATGGAACGGGCTATGGCGATTGGATTGCGCCCTGCACAAAACTCCGTGGTGACAACGGGATAGACGTCTGTTCTGCGGAACGCTTCGACCCGCTCGGCGTGTGTGGTATAAGAACGTGGTGTTTTCATCTTGAATCAAGTCCTGAAAAACTAAAATGGATAATGGATAATATTACTTAAGAGGTAATTGCAAAACTAGCGCGAAATGCGCTAAGAGATGGGCGCAGTGGCTAAGGCAACGGCTTGAAGCCGCACTTTCGTGCGGCGAGTGGCGTTGCCAACGCCAATGTGTTCATATC
>JAFTAC010000490.1 GCA_017458805.1 Victivallales bacterium
AGCTGCAGAGGCGCATCCTGCTGGAGTCCACCTGCAAGCGCCCCGAGCCCATGCCGATGGGATTGACCGACGGCAAGGTCCAGCTGGGTCTCGATTGATTCTTCGCAATTTCCAATGGGGGCTATGGACATGACGCTAGATTTCAGGTTCAAGAGGCTGGATTTCAGAATCGAGTGGGGATACCAGTACCTTTACAGCCGTCGCCATTACCATCCCGTCTATAACTGGGACGGCTGCCTGGAATGCAATGGCGGCACAATTGAAAGCACCTATAAACTGGACTACCCCGTGATTTGGTACGGTCCAGGTCATTGCGCCGTGGAGACAAAGCTCCCTGAGCCACGCTGGAAATCCTCCACAAAGCGCGGCATCTCGGGCATACGCGTGGAGGCGGAGGCCGATGACAAGGTGCTCTTCACACTGCGAACATCCTGCGGGACATTCAGCTTCACGGCAGGGCAGCTGCTCCGCGAGCAAAGGCTCGTTTTCAACGTGGGACCCAAATACCTGGGCTGCCACGTGGTAGCCACCATGACTGGCTATCTCTGGTTCCGTCCCGCTCCCAAGCCTGGTCAAATCGTGTTCGAGGCAAAGGATCTGGCGTTGCCGCGCAGGGACTGGGCCCGCATGAGAACTGGCGAAATCAAACCAGGGCAATCGCTTGAGTTCCAGGCGGAAATCCCAGCCCCCCGAAAAGAGTATTCCGAAACGCTCATCCACCTCCAGGCCATGGCGGCCCCTGTTGAACACACCCCTGGCGCGGAAAAACAGGTGTTCGGCTACTTTGACTTCGAGCTGTTGTGCGATGGCAAGCGCGTCAAGTCTTTCAGGCAATACCTCCGTATGCACGATGGCGATATGCAGATGCTGGACGACATTTGGATCAGGGCGCAGGTCGCACCAGGGAAGCACAGTTTCTCTTTCCGCAACTTGCATGAGAAACTGTGCCTGCTGGTGAGCCGCGTGGTGATACAGCAGTCTGAACGCGATCATGGACAGCTTAGCATTCCCGAATGGACTCTGCGGGGCGAGCATGTGGTGGGCAAGGTGTTTGCCGTAAAACCCGATTGCCTTGAAGTGACGCTGCCTGGCAAAACCTTGCGCATTGAGGCAAAGCCTGGCTGGAACGAGTTCGACTTTGTGTCGGACACGCCTGGCGACGTGGTGTGCCGCTGCGGTGCGCATACTGCCACGGTTCAGGTCTTCGATGCCCAGGAGGAGAAGAACCCGATAAAAGTCGGCTTCGACATGACGGCGGTCCCAGCTGATGACAATGGCTTCATGGATTGGATTCTGGACTACACGGCTCGCACGCGCATGGGCAACTTCCCCGTCTTCCGCAGTTTCCTCTACAATCCGCAGCGCAAAGGGCCAAACCTGCCTGTCGATGGGAAGCTGATGCGCAAATGGGGTGAGTTCTGCCGCAAGCACTATCTCTATGCAGAGGCGGCAACTGACTTTGACGACGGAGAGCTGAAAGCGGGCGCACAGGAGTTCTTCCACGGCGCAGGCAAACACGAACATACTTGCCTCACATACGGCCTGGACCCGACAGCGCCATACGCCTCTGAGGACATGAAGGAAGCAATGCTGCATTTCTTCGACTGGATAAAGCCGCAAATCGACAGGGCGCACAACGCTGGTGCGCAAATGGAGTTCGGCGATGCCTCTGGCGCAATACGATACACATTCCTCGCAGGCGTGGATTCCGTCAGGGCGGAGACGATGGTGCCCCATACACAGCACCTCCTCAGCCAGGCTCGTCCAGCAGCAGAGGCATTGGGCAAGGGCGAGTGGGGTGTGCATATCGCCATCCAGCATCCCGTGCAGCCGTACTTCGACACGCATCTACGCATGTTCTACCTGAGCCTGATGCAGCCTTGGATGATGGGCGCAAACTTCCTATATGAGGAGGACAGCCTGTTCCAGATTTGGAAGGAAGAACGGTTTTCATGGGACGACGCCCTCACAAAGGGCAAGCGCGATATGCTGCGAAGCTTCTTCAAGTTTGCCAAGACGCATCCGCGAAGCGGAAAGTGCATTCGGCATATTGCTTTCATAGAAGGAAGATATGCCGCGCCATTCAATGGATTCATCTGCGGCAGCGAGCAGACGCCTGACTATGCGGTGTGGGGAGCCTTCGGCAAGAACGCCCCTGAATGGGGCCACCGCCAGCCAGAAAAATGCAGGCAACTCCTTGATGTCCTTATGCCTGGAGCCTCGACACAGCCACTTAGACAGCGTTTTGACAAGCGCAGGTTTTTCTTCTCGGGTACCCCCTACGGCGACTTTGACGAGGCGCCCATAGAGGCCTCGGCGCAATACCTCTCCAACTACAAGCTGCTGGTGAACTTCGGATGGAACACCCTCATTGCGGAAGACTATGCGAAGCTGCTGGAGTATGTGAAGAATGGCGGCACGCTTCTCACGGGATTGCCGCAGTTCTCAACCCATCTGAAAAGGGAGTTTCTGCGGGACATGCAGGATCTGGCCCTGTGGAACAACGGTGATTTGAGGGAAATGTGCGGTTTTGCCGTCAAAGGCAGGGGCGTTGAATACTGCGGCCAATGGAATGGTCCCGACAAGGAGACCTTCGTTGAACCAGAGCTGTCGGCCATGCCAAACAACTCCAGCGAGGAGGACGGTCCCGCCTTCCTGGCGGACATTGACGTCTGCGACGCGGATGTGCTGGCATGGGATGCCGCAACAGGCAAGCCCATGGTGCTGCGCCACAAGGTTGGAAAAGGCTATGTTTACTGCCTGGTGCTTTGGGCATACCCAGGCCATGAGAAGTTCCAATTGTTCTCCGCCACCTGGCTGGCGCGTCTGGCAGCCCAAAACAAGGGCGACATCGCCGTGGACGACCCGTCAAAGGAGGTCTTCTGGACCATTTGGCGGCAGGACGACGGCAAGCAGTGCCTCATGCTGCTCAACACTGACTGGACCACGCCTGGCAACGCCAAGAGCGTCATAGTCCATACCCCAGCCACCTCGTTCCCGCTTGACGTGCAGGAGGGAAATGCGCTCATGGTTACCTTGGAGGGCAATAGGCCTACAGCGGTAAACAGCACCTCTGGTCCCCAGGCATGTCCGAAGTGCTAAGTATCAGTTCTTAATAGTACAATAGAGGAATAAAAAAGTATATAATTCCCTAATTATATTCCAATATTATGCGGTTTTCGACGACGAGCCGTCGTCGTTACCCCCTCACCGCATCAGTATGCGGAAGGCATCGGCGGCCTGGAAGACAGGGGAGAGGTCATTGTCCTGCACAAAGAGGCTGATGCCGAGGGC
>JAFTAC010000491.1 GCA_017458805.1 Victivallales bacterium
CTCTAGAACCTCTAGAACCTCTAGAACCTCTAGAACCTCTAGAAAAACAACCATTTACAACCCAAATGTTCCAATAATGAAAAAACACCATTTATTCACATTGGCGGCCATTTCCGCCCTGCTGCTGGGCGGCTGCGTCAGTTCCGCGCCAGAGGAAAACGCCTCCCTCAACCCCGACAATGTCTATGAGAGCTCGGAGCACCTGCAGTGCAGCAACAGGACCATCCGTCTGGCAAGGGTGTCGAAAAATCTACTTGAGGACAACTTCACGGGGGCCTCGCCCATCTGGGAGGATTTCATCAACTTCGAGAAACGCATCACCTTCACATACGGTGAAAAGCTGGGCACCAAAGGGCTTATACTGACCACGACAAAAGGCGGAGACACCGCGTTCGAACTCCGTACAAAGCCCTTTGAAGTGGATGCTGGCAGTAACTATATCCTCCGTCTCGGTGCACGCGCCAGCGTTGACCTGTTCTGCGCCAAGGGTCACGCGGACCTCTACCACACCCAGATTGTCTGGCTGGACGAAAAAGGCAAGCAGGTCGGCGTCAAGCCATTCTCCTACGAGACAAACCAAGACAAGGTCACCATCACCACGATAACTGGCCAGGTGCCCGAGAACGCCGCAAAGGCGGTCATCCGCTTCGGGGCCGACACCCCCAACATCACCCCGACCACATTCGTCGCCTACACCCACATCTCCTTCCAATCCACGGTGAAGGACAGCCCCCAATGGCCCACTGGCTCCTTCGTCTCGCGCCCCTTCCTCGCCCCCAACAAGGGCAGAATCCGCTGGGAGGCCGATGTGCCAGAAGGGACCTCCCTGGCCGTCCAGCTCTCCACAGCCCCCGATGACAAGGGCATGCCTGGCGTATGGACCCCATTCGGCGGCGAAGGGCTGAACCCTGACAAGGCATTCCTTAAGAGCGGCGTCAAGCTGCCAAAAATCCCCAACAACCACCCATGGATGCGCTACAAAGTCATCTTCACGGGCAGGGAATTCAAATCCCCCGTCCTGAAATCCATCCGCATCGGTGAAATCTTCGATGACAACTGGCTTGGCGAGGACACCACGCCCCCTGTCATCCAGAAGAAGTTCTCGACCATCACGGACAACGCCAGCGCCCCCATCGCCTTCACCATCACCGACCAGACCCGCGTCGAATGGCGCAATTTCGAACTGCTGATGGACGGCAAGGACATCACCTCCCAGGTGAAGCGCAACAGCAACACCATCACCTACACGCCCCAGAGCCCCATCACCCCCGTAACACCGCAGTTCACAGACTTCAACGACTGGGAGCTGATCAACATGAGCAAGAAGCTGAACATCACCTTGAGCAAGGAAAACGTGCCTGGCCTCTACGTCACCCGCGATGACATTGAAGTCGATACGATGTTCTCGGTGACCTCCCCGATGCAGAGCATCCAGCCAGGCGCCGAATACAAGTTCAGCGTGGAAGTCCGCCACAACCTGCCCATCTCGAAGAATGGTCCCGTGCAGCACGCCCCCCTCAGAATCCTGTGGTTTGACAAGGACGGCAAGCCTGCGGGCGAGCCTGCGTTCCTCTATACGCCAAACTGCATAGCCTGGACTCCGTTCACCATCACGGCGAAGGCCCCCGAGGGTGCCGTGCAGGCACAGGCGTTCATCAGGCTTGATGCCCCCAACATCTTCGACAAGAAGTACTACCAGTGCAAGAACCCGAAATGGGAAGGTCCCGTAGGCGCACCGCTCAAGCAGCCCCCGAACCTGCACGTCTTCAACCTCAAGGTCAGCGATGGCACTGGCAACGAAACCAACGAAACCTACAGCCTGCTCATTGACAAGCCCCTCACGCGCGGCGTCGTCACCCTGCGCCAGGACGGATTCGTCCTGGTCGATGGCAAGCCCTTCTTCCCCATCGGCATCTACGCCGTCTGCAAGCGCGAGTTCAATGAAAACAACCTTGACAAGGCGGTCTATGACCTGAAAGAAGCTGGCTTCAACCTGATTCACACCTACAACTCCCGCCGCGACGCCAACTTCAAGGAGCTGGTTGCTGCTGCAGAGAAGTATGGCATGAAGATGTATGTCGCCTCCCGCAACGGCGCCAACTCCCTCAATGAGCAGGATTACCTCAAGGACATCGCCAACGAATACAGGTCCCCCGCCGCCTTCGCATGGTACCTCGCCGACGACACGGCAGGCTATGTGAGCCCCGATAAACTGCGCCGTCTGCACAGCGTCATCCGCGAGCTCGACCCCTACCACATCACCGTCCAGGCGGACGGCGTGGGCGTGCCTGAGAGCTCACGCTACCGCGAGTATGTCAATTCGACGGACGGCTTCCTGCCCGAAATCTACCCAGTTCGCAAGGGACTGGAAAATAACAAGAGCGTTCCGACGGTCATACGGGACATGAAGACCATCCAGACGGACCTTGCAGCGGCAGGCAACCCAGTGAGAACCATCTGGCCCATCATCCAGTACTTCGATGGCTGGAGCGCCTGGGACCGCTTCCCCACCTTTGCGCAGCTCCGCGCCATGAGCTACCTCGCCATCATCCACGGCGGGCATGGAATCACGTGGTACACCTATGGCGGCTTCGGCAAGAACCACGGCATCACCCACACCCCCGAAATCTGGAACAACATGAAGACGGTCGCCACCGAACTCAACGCGCTATCCGAGGTCTTCCTCACACCTTCCAACGGCAAGACCATCGCCGCCCAGCTCAAGGGCAAGGTCAAGACGGACGCCCTCGGCTATGACGCCATCAGCGTCCTCTACAAGGACCTTGGCAAGAGGCAGTTCCTCATCTGCGCCAACTCCTCCGAAGCTACCATCACAACCAGATTCAACACCGCAGACGCAGGCATCTCCCCCGATGTGGCGAAGGTCTGGTTTGAAGACCGCGCCATCAAGCTCGACAAGGGCATCTTCGAGGACACCTTCGGCCCCAACGCCGTCCACGTCTATGAGCTGAAAGGGCTATTCGACTGAACAAGGGTAGCCAGGTCGTCACGGCCTGGCCAATACAATCCAAGCGTAATTATGACAAGGCAAACCCAGGAACTGGCCAGGCTTCTCGCCCTGCGCGCCATGCGCCAGGCAGATGCCGCGCTCCTGGGAGCCTACCATAGCCGTTTCTCGGGGACGGGACTGGAGTTCTCCGAGCTGGCGGACTACGACGGAGGAGACGCGCGTGCCATCCAATGGCCTCTCTCCATGCGCAAGGGGAGGCTGCTTGTCAGCCGCTTCCAAGAGGAGCGTGAAATGCCGATGCTCTTCGGCGTCGATACCTCCAGTTCCGTGCTGATGATGCAGGACGCACGGGAAACCACGCTTGAGGTGACCGCCCTGCTTGCCGCTTGCGCCGTCCACCACAACGACCCGCTGGGCCTCCTGATGGCAACTGCCCAGACCGAACAGCGCACACCCAGCGGTTACGGCTCACGACAGATGACCGCCATCCTCAACACCCTGCTTGAACTCCCCAGCCAGCAACCGAAGCGCACCACAAACCTTGCGTTCCTCTGCCGACGCCTAATGGAAACCCTCCAGCGCCGCTCACGCATCATCCTCATCAGCGACTTCTTGGACACGGGCTACGAACAGCCCCTCAAGGCCCTGGCCTTCAAGCACGACGTTATCGCCTGCCTGATTGTCCACCAACTGCCCGCCATCCCACCAGGAGCCGAGCTGGAGGACAGCGAAACGGGCGATACCATCATCGCGGACGGCTCATGCAACCAGACCACGGCGGAGACCGCGCGCCTCCTTGCCAACGCAGGTACGCAGCCCGTCATCATCACGCCTGGCTGTGACATCCATTCCACTCTCCTAGCCGCCTTCCGCAGACCACGACCATGCTGAAACGCTGTATTTTCATCGTGCTCTTGCTGGCCGCCACCGCCTTGTTCGTGTGGCTGGCGACATGCGCCTCCTGCACGACTCCTGAGTTGTGTTATTGGAGCTGGCAATATCCTGCACGATGCGGCGTCGGACAGCCATTTCGGCTGGAGCTTTCAGCTTACGGCGGCCTTACCCCGCCTAGCGATGACCTTTTCCGCTTCCATGCGCTAGACAATGCGGAGTGCCAGCATCCCCTCTCATGGCACCCTGCGGGAATCTGCGGCAAGGGGATTCTCTGGAAGGCAACCCTTGTCGCCTGGCCCGTCAACGTGGGGCTGTTCGGAGGAATCATCGCAACCTATCTACCGCAAGACGACAATATTCCGCTTCCAATCACCGAAATTGAATCAAGCGGCAAGCTGTCGCCAGTCTGGCTGGAGACGCCACAGCCAAACCACCTGGTGGACATAGCCCTGGGCACCGCCCTGCTCTTCTTTCTGCTCCCGTTTCTCGTCCGTCGCAATGCCCCACGCATAGATACAGCGCTTCTGGAACAGTTGAGGCGCATCCAGCACCCCGCCGTCCCTTGTCTTGAGTTTCTGGTTGCCCGCAAAAAATACGCAACCTATTCAGGCATCAAAGAAGATTTCGGAAATCTGGAGAGTTACTGCCGAAAAATGCTTTAGTTTTTGCCGCTCTTCTTGGCGACTAAACTCCATAATTTCCTTGCAAAAAAACGTTTTTATCTTATATTAGGCAATAAGCTAAAAACTATTGTAATATGGGAGGAACCATCATGCGCACTCCAATACATATACAGACCTCGTCCAGCAACTTTCCTAGATTCATCCAAGACGGCAGCTATTATGTCGATAAGACACTGCTTGTCCAGGAGATTGTGGAGTTGAACAGGGAAGTCGCCCTCTACACACGCCCTCGGCGCTTCGGCAAGAGCCTCAACCAAAGCATGCTCCAGGCGTTTTTCAATATTCAGACCGCTGCAGAGTACGAACATCTCTTCGATGGGCTGGCCATCTCGCAAAACAGAGAACTATGCGAAAAACACCAGGGGAAATACCCCGTTATCAAGCTCTCTTTTGCAAGAGCCTGCACAAGATCCTTTGAAAAATCCAGCCAGGGGATTGCCAAAAGCATTCAGGATGCCATCTATGATTACAAGGACATCATCCTGAATACCGACGCCATCGCCTATCCACGGATTAATGTGCTCCGCGATTATATATGTGCCAAAATGCCAGTTTTGGATGATCCGGACATTCTGCTGGTTTTCACAGAGTTTCTGCATCAGTACTACAAACAGAGATGCGTCATTCTGCTAGACGAATACGATGTGCCCATCCAGCACGCTTTCCTATACGGCTACTACGATGAGATGATGGATCTCATGCGTCCCTTGATGACCAGTACCTTCAAGGACAATCCGCACCTGCGCTGGGGCGTCATCACAGGCTGTCTCAAGATTGCAAAGGAAAGTATCTTCACGGGGTTCAACAATCCCTATGTCAACACCATTCTCACGGACAATACAAGCGAAGAGCATTTCGGCTTCACCCAAGCGGAAGTGGATGACCTTCTCCACGCCGCAGAGTTATCCGACTGCCACGACATCGTCAAACAGTGGTATGACGGCTACCTCTTCGGCAACAAGGAGGTTTACAACCCCTTCAGCGTCGTGAACTTCGTTGACAGAACAATGCTTTCTACCAATCGCACCCCTCAGCCTCTCTGCTTCTGGGCCAATACCTCGGGCAACGACATCATCCGCAAGATTCTGATGCTCAACCCAGCAGAAGGCATCCGAGATGCTTTCCAGACCCTCATCGATGGTGAAAGCGTCACCCTGCCGATTGTCGAAAACACGGTATTCAGAGACATGGACAACGACCCTGCCACGCTTTGGTCCACAATGCTCTTCACAGGCTACCTGAAACCTGCCGCACCCGTGCCGCTCAATGCAGAGGCTGCCCCCATGGTGCTGCCCAACAACGAGGTACGAAACGTTATAGAAAAAATGGTCACTAAATGGCTACGCGAGGAGTTCCGTCCGCAGGTTACCCCACTTATGGAGGCTCTGCTCCACGGCGACGCAGAAACAGCCCAGAACCAGCTCAACCTGCACTTGAAGGAGACTATTTCTTGCCGCGACTCCCAAGAAAGCTACTACCACGGTTTCCTCACAGGACTTCTGGCTGCTGCAAGAGACAAATACCGCACCGTCTCCAACTTGGAGCAGGGAGATGGCTACCCCGACATCCAGATTGGAGCGTTGGACTACTCCACCATCGCCGTCCTTGAAGTCAAGCACACCTCCGACGAGACAAAGCTTGCCGCTGCACTGGACGAGGCGGAGAAGCAGTTCCGCTCCCGCCGCTACGACAGCCCAAGGCAGTTCTACAAAACATTCCACGGCTACGCTATCGCTTTCTGCCGCAAACAGTGCCTAGTTAGAAGCATTGATTACCCTATTACAATATGATTTTGTGGAATGAAATCCAATTGCTAATTGCCAATTATTTTTTGCGTCTGCGCACTTTTTTTAAACAAAACCTATGGTAAAATTATAGAAATCTCATATATTATAGTTTGGGAAATTCTGCAAGGAGGGGAGAATTGTATTCATTCGCAAACACTGTTTTGCGCTAATCGACCATAATGAAGAACATATTGATATTAGGCGCGGGCAACAGCGGCAAAAGCGCTGCAAAACTAGCCAGACTACAGGGCGACTCTGTAATCCTGTTGGACTCTGGCTCGCCCGACGTGCAGATTGACGGCGTACAAGTCATCACTGGCAAGGCTGCTGAAGCCTGGTCGGGTCCTGCTGACCTGGTCATCTACAGCCCTGGCATCCCACTGGGAAGCCGTCTGGATGAAATCGGCTGCGCCACAGGAGCCCCTCGCATCAGCGAACTCGCCTACGGCGCCTCCTTCCTGAAATGTCCTGTTTTGGCCGTGACGGGGACCAACGGCAAGACCACCACGGTCGAAATGCTCGAACACTGCCTGAACGCCGCAGGTCACCACGCCATCGCAGCCGGAAACATCGGCCTTCCCATCTCCGAAGTCGTCGCTTCAGGCAAAATACCAGACATATTGGTAGCCGAGGTCAGCTCATTCCAACTGGAGCACCCTGGCAACTTCGCACCCACCGCCGCAACCATCCTCAACATCACACCTGACCATCTTGTTCGCCATCACACGATGGAGGCGTACATTGATGCAAAACTTTCCATTTTTGCATCACCTTCAACAAAATGTTCTATTAATGATGCGTTATTACAAATAAACCAAGTTGCAATTACGTTACATAATAGGATAATTGTGTCTTTTTCAGCGACTTCAAACAGCAAAGCCACCTTCCGTGTGGAGGATGACTGGCTCGTCAAGGACGCGGGAGAGGGCACGCTCCACAGGCTTGTCAAAGTCTCCGACCTGCCTTTTTCAGGCATGCACAACCTTGAGAATGCCCTGGCCGCACTGGCGCTTTCAGACACTGCAGGCATAGATGCCTTATCAATCGCCCCTCACCTTAAAACATTCACAACCGGGGCACACAGATTGCAGAAAGTCAACCAAATCGGCGGGACACTTTTCATTGACGACTCGAAAGCCACCAACGTCGATGCCCTCATCAAGGCTCTGCAGACCCTGAAAGAGAACCCCGACACCGCCTCCAAAAGGATTGCCCTCATCGCAGGCGGAGTCGATAAGGAGTGCTCGCTGGACGAGGCGATTCCATTCCTGAAGGCAAGCGTCTGCGGAGTCTTCCTCATCGGGCGGTGTGCCCAAAGGCTTCATGCCAGTTGGGGACGCCATGTCAAGACGCACCTCTGCCCCTCCATGGCGGAGGCAGTGCGCCAGGCATACGCATCCATCCCCGAAGGAGGCATCGTCCTGCTCTCGCCAGCCTGCGCCAGTCAGGACATGTATCACGACTATGCTGAAAGAGGAGATGACTTCAAGGCTTCCAGCATGAAACTCACAACAGGATAATTATTGAAAAAATAAAGTTTTTTAATTGCGGAAAGGGAATTGACAAGGCTGAATAGCATTGTCGGGTAAAAATGGAGTAAAGCGAAAAATGATCACAAAGAAAATCAACCAAACAGTGTGTGTGGCGGGGCTTGCCGCCATCGTCGCGGTCAGCGCGGGCTGCCGCTCGAACAAATTGTCTCTTCTGTCAGACCGCAATGTCATTCCACCGCCCTACAAGGCGCCGCAGTTGACCCAGAGTGCCCCCGCGTCAGGCATGCAAATGCCGACCATCGCCGTGACATCCCCCGCCATCGTCCCCGCCAGCAGCAACGAGCAGCCTGTCCTCCCTGGCGACAATGTAAACCCCGTCTTTGTTCCAGCTGGCAACCAGCCTGCCCCCGCCCAGCCCCATTTCGACACCCCCGAGGACCTCTCGCCCAAAACTGGCGCTACCGCAAAGCCAGCACCTTCGCCGAAGGCTTCCGCTCAGCCCGTACAGCCCCAGCCGAAGCGCACCTACACGGTTGTCAAAGGCGACACACTCAGCGACATCGCCTATATGTATATGATTTCTTGGCAGGATCTCGCCGCTGAAAACAACCTCACGGACAAATCTATCCTGAAAGTCAACCAGAAGCTGACACTCCCGCCCAATGCCGCCAAGACCCCCAGGCCGCGCCAGCAGCACAAGGCCGCGCCAAAAGCCGCCCCAAAAGCTGCGTCAAAGGGTACGGCCCCACAGGCTGCAACTTCCAAACGCCCCCTGCCCGCAGATGGAGTCTATACCATCGTCGCCGGCGACAACCTCTGGGTGCTTGCCCATCGCTATGGTCTGAAGAGCGATGACATCAAGGCCGCCAACCCCAATGTCAACTGGGACAACCTCCAGATCGGCCAGAAAATCAACCTCACTGGCAAGGCCGCTCCGGCACAGCCCAAGCAGGCTGCTGCCCCTGCCCCCAAGCCGACTGAAAACAAGGCCGTCGCCGTCCCGCCGCCGCCCAAAATGACTGGAAATACCCCAGAGCCTCCTGCGCCCGTTCCTGCACCTGCGCCAGCAAAGCCAGTTCCGCCGCCACCAGCTCTGATTCAACCCAATGATGCTCCTCTGCAACCTGTGCCTACCGTTACGGTTCCCCAGGATTTCCCGGAGCCAATCAAACCCATCGCTCCCCAGTTCAACAACCCGCCCGTTCCTGCAAACTAACCTGTTTTTTGCATGAATCTGGTTGAAAACTGATTCCCCTGCAACCGTTATTCTTCCAACAGCACACCAGTGGATTAGCATAGCCCGTAGAAGAGACGAGTTGCAGGAAACTATTTACAAAGCGCGCTGTGATGCTTCACAGCCGCAAAGAACGAATGAGGAGTGTTTATGTTATCAGACAATGATACCATGAAATTATATATGCAGAATATAGGTCAATTTCCATTGGTCTCACCAGAGGAGGAAATTGAACTGGCTGCAAAAATCAAAGATGGAGATGACGACGCAAAGCAAAAACTAATACGCAGCAACCTGCGACTGGTTGTGAAGATAGCCCATGATTTCAAGGGATTGGGACTGCCTTTGTTGGACTTGATTTCCGAAGGAAACATCGGCCTGATGAGGGCCGTCGAAAAGTTCGACCCCTCCAAGGGTGCGAAACTCTCGTCGTATGCAGCCTGGTGGATTAAGCAGTCCATGCGCCGAGCCCTGGCAAACCAGGCGCGCACCATCCGCATCCCTGTCCAGTCCGCCAGTAAAATCTGCAAGATTCAGGCCGCCAAGTTTAAACTCGCCGAAGAGTATGGACGCGACCCCACTGACCGCGAAATCGCCAGTGAAGTCAACCTGACCGAAAGGACCGTCACGGGGCTCCGCCTCGGCAAAACCACCACCATCTCCCTCCACGACCCCATCCAGCATGGAGAAGACGGCGAATTCAGGGACATCATCCCAGACGACAAAAGCACCGCCCCCGATGAACTCGTCCAGGACGAGGAGACCCTCAGCCACATGC
>JAFTAC010000492.1 GCA_017458805.1 Victivallales bacterium
CCAACAAGGTTTCCGCGAGGGCGTCACGTTCATCTGCGAGAATCCGGAATGTCCGCAATATGGCGAGAAGGTACATGCTGACTACAACGCCGCCATCGTCAGCCTGGCGGGCGACAACCAGATTGACAGAATGGCCCTGGGCACCCCCGAGGCCGCCGAGGTGCGCGCACAGGAGCTGGCTGAACTGGGCTTCAACGTCGTCCTCTACAACGGTCGCCACTTCCGCGCCAACTTCCTGGAGGAGTATGACAAAATCAGCGAGACGGCCAGGCTGCTCTCCAACTCCCTCAAGGCGAAGGGTATCGAGCTAATCGAGCACCACGACCCCACCATCATGAGCTACAGGGGCTATCCGATGATGCTCCACACCCTCGACTGGCTTCAGCGGGACATCCGCACGGGCGAAACCACCTACTGGTACTGCCCCCAGAACCCCGATTTCGCCCGCTACATGATTGACTACCTGCGGCGCTACCAGCAGAGCGTCGGCGCGGCAGGCTTCATGATTGACGAGCTGACCTATGGCAGCGCAAACTTCTGCGCGTGCGACCACTGCCGCGCCAGCTACGCCAAGGAGACGGGCAAGTCCGCGCCCGACTGGTCCAACCCGAGGGCGATGGACGCCGCGCAACGCGACTACCGCCGCTTCGCAGTCACCAAGGTTCTGGAACTGGAATCCGACATGCTGAACGCTATGCAGGAGATTCGCCCCGACACCATCATGATGACCTATTGCAGCGACTATGGCGACGCCATCAGCGCCAACGAGGACCTAACCCGCACTGCGGCCTACAACTGCCCCTTCGTCGGCTGGGAGAACATGATCTACAACACCTGCAACAGCTGGGTGAGCAACATGCGCAACCTGAAAATGCGCGACGGCTACGGCGACTTCTACAACATCCCCGTCTGGAGCCTGAACCGCGAGTGCGTCACCCCGAACGCCCACTATGTGAGCTGGATGATGTGCCAGGCGGGTCGCCACGGCATCTGGTACGGAAACAGGGGGCTTGCAGACAATGACGAGAACAGGAGCTTCTTCAAGACCTACAACAAGTGGGCAGACAGGATGCCGCACCGCTTCGCGCGCCCCTTCACCAAGGTCGGAATGCTCAACTCCACCCAGACGCAGAAGGCCTCCAACAGCCGCGAGTTCGCCTGGTTCGACTACATCGGCACAGCCGACACCTTCCTGCGCAACAACCTGCAATACACCACGCTGCTGGACGGCGACCTCTTCTACACCAACCGCCTTGGGCAATACACGGTGCTCATCCTCCCCAGCCAGGCCGCCCTCTCCGCAAAGCAGTGCAACAACCTTGTGGCGTGGGTGAAGGCGGGCGGCACCGCCGTCATCACGGGCAACACCTCGCGCTTCGACGAATACGGCAATCCCCTGATGAACTACCGCCTTTCCGAGGCCCTCAAGGTCAAGTGGGACGGCTCCTTGAACGGCTCCGCAACCATCTCCGCCCCAGGCAGCTCCAGCTCATTCAACCTGGCGGGCATTGACAAGCTGGCGCCGATGGACGCCTCCGTCAAGACGCTGGCCGAGGCGCAAGTCGGAGGAACACGCCACCCCTTCGCCGTGGAAACGCCCTGCGGCGAGGGACGCTTCATCACGGTCGCGGGGCAGGTCGGCACACTGCTCTATGAGCTTGAAACCCGCAACGGCAGCCGCTACAACTACCGCGAGAATCCAGGCGCGTCGGCGTTCCTCTGCTGGCTCTACCGCCATGCCGTCAAGGATGCCCTGGTGGAGTTCGAGGGCTTCCCGAAGGATGTCCCCGCCATTGCCAACCAGTTGATGGACGGACCCGACGCGGGCACCATCTACATTCAGCTTATGAACTTCAGCGGCAAGGACATCATGTTTGGCAAGGTCTCCACATACGGCACGCCCGAAAACATTACCTTCCCAGAAATCAAGGGGGAACTGGTGGTGAAGGTGTCGGTGCCTTGCAGTGCGGATGCACTTCTGGAGCGCCCCTTCGAGGGGAATCTCGCCATACGCGGGCGCCAGGTCGGCTCCGCCACGCTTTTCACTGTTCCCGGCAAGGAGCTCAAGAGCTTCGCCCAGCTGAAAATCAGCGGCGCCAAGCCCCAGATGAAGATACTGGAGCCGCCGATGGTCAAGGCGGGCGCGGGCAGGAAATACGCGCCGTTGGAGCAGCCCTTCCGTGCAGAGCAGTTCTACAAGCCCGCTGAAATGCGCGGCGAAATTGTCGAGGCCCCAACAGGCTTTGCGCTGGGGGACTTCACCATTGGTGCGGACGGCGCCGTCTATCTGAAGGGCGAACTGCTTTTCAATGGCGAGCTCTGGCAGTCTGAAAACGAAGTGACGCTGCCTGTGCGCCGTGCCTCCTTCCTGGAGAACTCTACAACAGTCGGCTGGAAGAACGGCGGCAAAAACTGTGGCTTCCTCACCTCCATGGTCGGCATGGACGGCGACTGCTCCGCCGTGCGCGAAACCGTCCTCCGCGAGGATGGGCGCCTGGAGGTTACCATCGGCGGCACGCTGCTGCCTAAAGACTACCAGCTGAATGGCTTCGGCTATGCTGTGCGCATCCCCAAGAAGCTGCTGGCTGGCGCCACCGCCACCCTCCACTACGGAATGCATCGAAGCGATCCGCCGCCAAAGCAATACACCTTCACGGGCAATGAGCCAGACGGACGCCTGCGGGAACTCAGCCAGGTGCGCGACATCCAAATCAACGGCAAGCTCCCCTTCAGCATCGACTTCACGCCCATGGGGCCTTGGGGCCTTTACAACGACGACCTCTCCAGCGAGACATACGCCTTCTTCGTCGTCGATGGCGACAGCTATGTGGCCTTCCTCGCCAGCGGACGCTTCCGCTATGGAGCGAAGTACTGCCACAAGATTGTGGTGCGCCCTGGCGTGGCCGACTTCGACCGCATCCACCCGACCCGCTTCGCCCACTACCAGTACAATCGGGGGGCGAGCCAGCGCATCCAGTTCACGGATGGCGACACGGCCTCGGGCATGGCGATTCATCCGCAGAGGGTTATGTACTCCAAGGAGTTTGCGAAGGGCTCTCTGAAGCTGTGGAGCAAGCCAGTCTCCATCGTGAAAACACGCCTGGGCGGACCGTTCTTCTCCGCTGGTGCGAAAATCAGCGGCGAGAATGCGCTCACGCTCACGCATCAGGATGCGCTGGTGCTGGTCAATGTCGCCCTGGCGGGCCCCTCCAAAGGCACAGCCTCCATCAACGGCAGGCAGGTATCCTTTGACATCGCTGAAGGTTCCAAGAAGACAGTTGTCCTGCCCGCCTATATACGCAATGGCAAGGCGACGCTGGCGATTGCAGGCGAGGCGATTGTCTGCGGCATTATCGTTCAGCCCGTGCTCTTCGCCGAGGAGGACTACCTCTTCGACCGCACCTTCTGGAACACGGGCCTCGTTCCATACCTGATTCCTCAGCTAAAATGCGACAAGCAAGCCTGGCGTTTCTGGAGCGACGTCGCCTACCGTCAGGCTAAGGAGTAGAGGAAGTTGCAAATCAAATACTAAAACGTAACAGGAGAAATCATCAAATGGCGAACTTTGGCATTATCGGCTGCGGACGCATGGGCAAGAACCATGCAAAGGGTATCAGCACTGGAACAGACGGAAAAGTAGTGGCGGTCTATGACCCCAATCCCGATGCGACCGCCTTCATGCATGAAACCTACGGCGCCGAGGTCATGCCGAACGCCGAGGCCCTCGCCGCCCATCCGAAGGTGGATTGCGTCATCGTCACCAGCCCCACCTACTGCCACCTGGAGGGCGTCAAGGCAGCCGTCGGCGCCCACAAGCACATCTTCTGCGAGAAGCCTGTTGACCGCACCTGGGAGGCTGCGCTGGAGACAGAAAGCCTGGTCAAGGACTACGACAAGATCTTCACCATCGGCTTCGTCCGCCGCTATCTCCCCAAGACGCGTCGCCTGAAGGCATTGCTCGACGAGGGCTTCCTTGGGCGCATCCGCTTCTGCAACGTCGATTTGCCCCTCGGCATCTTCAAACGCCTCTATGGCGACTGGTTCGCCGATTTCGACAAAAGTGGCGGAGTCTGCTATAACTAGGTAATAGGTTTACTTAGGATATGGCAGGTTGGGAAAAGTTGTGGGATGGTTTGGCGGGGAATGTGCCTGGGAGAGTGAGGCATTGCTTTGGATGGGGGATGGGGGGAGTGTGCCGTGGGAGGAGGGCTGTCTTTTCTTATCGTAGTGTGGGATAATGTGCCAGCAGGAGATGTTTTTTATTCCCCCAAAAGGTGTTGGACTATCTGTCAAAATGAAGGCCCTGATTATGGTTTTCCATAATGCAGGGCCTATTTCGTAGAGGATATGTGATTGGTTCTATTTCCTGGGTGCGCCAGGGTGTTGTCTGATGCGTTGTTTGAGGGCTTCTATGGCCTTGAAGATGCATGTCGGCGGGGCTGTGTCGAGGCTCTGGGGCAGGGTGTCGAGGTTGTTGACCTTGGCGACAAAGCCCAGGAGCCAGCGTTGTCTGCTATGCACGTCGGGCAGTGACGGGAGCAGTTGGTAGAAGAGGGCGTAGAGCTTGCGGACCATTGGCGTGTGGTGCGTTGGCGTTGTTGCAGAAGTGGCTGATGTGCCATTCTGCGCTACGTTCCTGCGACGGACGAGGCGCATGATTTCACGATAGACGTCAACACGCTGGTCAGGCGTGAGGTCCTTGGAAGACGATGCACCCGCAACGCGGTTGAGGAGTTCGCGGTACTGCGCATCTGGCAGCGCGGCCTGCTGCTGGGCTATCTTGATGGCTGCTATGGATACTGGCATGGCTGGCGCTCCTTGTCATTTGCTTGCGGTGGAAGTCGGCGAGACGGGGAGGCGGTCGCGGCCTTCGTAGTCTGCGAGGGCGGCACGGAGGAACTTGAGGTCCATGGTGATCCTGGCACGCGAGGCCGCCGCCGATGCATCCTGGAGAAGCCACCATAGGCGGCGCGCGCCACCCCTGCCACGGTCGTTGGCGGTCTTGTAGGCGAAGTCAACGAGTTCGTCGGTGGGAGTAATGTAGGGCTTGAGGATGTCGGTGCATTCCTCGCGTGAGATGAAGTCGGGGATGATGAGCTTGTCGCGGAAGCGTCCGATGAACTGCTCCAGGTAGTCGCCGAGGCCCGTGTGGGAGCATTCGCGCATGAAGTAGTCGGTGGCGACAAAGGCGAGCGCAACGCCCGTGCGGTCGTGGAGGCGACGCAGGTACTCCAGGGCGCGTGCGCGTCCTGCACGGGATGGGATGAGGCGGGCGCATTCGTCGAGGATGAGGATGCAGCGGTGGCTGGAGAGGAAGGCCTCCAGGGCAGCGTTTGAGGGGGTGCCGACGGTGGAGGCGACGGCTGACGCGATGGTTTCGGTGGAAGTTGAGACGGGGCAGTCGATGTAGTAGGCGTCCCGCTTGCGGGCTGCCCATGCGGTGACGGCGACGGTCTTGCCGCGCCCCGTGCGCCCCTGGATGAGGACGCAGGCCTGGCGGTTGATGGCGTAGTCGAGTGTTTCGTTGATGGCTGCGGTGAGGATGGTTGGATACATGGTTGTGTTCTCCTATATATTGTTGTTTTATCGCCACGCCGCGGCGGGGCGCACAGAACAGGGTTTGAGCCAAAGGACGGGGGGTGTGCCCCCGCGCCCCCCCATAGTGGGGAAGCAGACGGCTTACGAACGACGGGGGGCTACTCCTCCTGGGCGAGGATGGAGCGGGGGGAGACGGCGGGTGCGGCGTCCTCCTGGGGGGCGCCGTCGGTGGCGGCGAGGGAGGCGAAGATGTCGTGGTCGGCATCCTCGTCGAAGGAGTGTCGCGCCTCGTTGATGAGCTTCTGAAGTTCAGGGTCGGCCGAAGGCTCCTCGGCGGGTCTCGGCGGCGGTGTCGGAGCCTGGCGCGGTTCGCGCAGGGCGACCTTGGTGTAGGTGTGCTCTGTGCCCTTGACGGAGCCGATGGTGCCGAGGGGGACGAGCCTGGCTTCCGGCGGGGCGTTGAGCAGCTCGTAGGGCGAGAGGAGGTGGAGGCCGCCCGTGAGGTCGTTCAGGGCGGTGATGGCCTGCTTCATCTGGCGGCGCTGGCGGGCAAGGAGGGAAGAGAGGAGGTCGCGGTCGTCGGGGGCATCGGCAAGGGCTGGCACGGCGTCGCGGGTGACGGCGGTCGCGATGAAGGCCCCGTCGGGGGTGTAGCAGTGGACTTTTGCATCGTCCACGGGGTCGAGCTTGACAACGACGTTTTCGCTGACCTTGAGCTCGTCGGCGAAGTAGCGCCTGCCCGAAAGCTGGACGGCGGGGCCGCGGACGACGTGGCGGAGGCCGACGGGGCGCCTGAAGGCAGCCGCAAGGGTCTCCTGGGAGAGCGGGGCGACCTGGGGGCGCGCGTTCCATACGTCGGCAGGCGCGCGGTTCTCCAGGATGATGGATTTCTGTGGGGTGTTGTGGAAGTCCCGGAGCCATTCGGAAAACGCCTGGATGAACTGCTGGAGGGTGGGGAGGTCTTCGGGGTGTCGGTCGTACCATTCGGCGTCCATGGTGCGCTCGCCTGGCTTCGAGCCGAGGTAGTCGGGCATGGCCTTGTCGAAGCCCCGCATCATGTTGGCGAATTCGCGCTCGATTGTCTTGGCGCGTGCGTTGTATGCGATGGAGTTGGTCATGGTGATGCCGAGGGACTGGAAGACGGAGAATTCGCGGCCCGCGATGACCATGGGTGTGGAGAATCCCCTGGCGGTGTAGTCCTTGCCGTTGTCGAAGTAGGCGTGTCGGGGCGGGGCGCCGTACTCGTAGCAGTAGAGGGCAAGGGTGTTGGCGATGGATGCGGCGTCCACGGGGTCGGGGGTGATGGTCCAGGCGGCGAAGTAGTTGGAGGCAGCGTCGAGCAGCGCGCAGATGGTGGGGCGGACGCCGACCCACTTCTGCGCCTTCTCGTCGAACACCTTGCAGCGGGTGTCGAAGGTGCGTGAATCGCCGACGACCATGTCGCCCGGGAGGATTGCGGACCAGTCGCGGTCGATGTAGTCGATGAACATGTTTCGGAAGGCGGTGCCGCCGTCGCGCCCTATGCAGACGATGGCCTTGTCTATCTTGGAGAGGTAGTACTTCGCCTGGTAGATGGTAGGGGGGATGATGGATGGGTCGTCCTTGCGGAGGCGCTTGACGGCGACGTCATACGCCTGCGTCATGGGGAGGCGGTGGGAGGAGAGCCAGACGGCGCAGAGGTACTTGAAGAAGGCGGGAGGGCCTACGGGGTCGCGCCGCCCGCGCTGGTATCCGTCGGCGAGCGCCTGGAGGACTTCGGGCTCCTGGCGGGTGGTGTAGGACTTGGGGACGACGGGCGACCAGTTTCGGTACGAGTGGTATGTGAGGGTGCAGACGCCGTGCTTTCCCCCCTCGGAGAGGATGGGGAAGTTCTCCATGTACCTGGCGCGGACGAGTTCGCAGGCGTCGGGGATGTTGAGCTTCTGCGAGGATGCGAAGGCACGCACCATGAGGACGAACTTGAGGCGTTCGCGGGCCTTGCCCGCGGCCTCCTCG
>JAFTAC010000493.1 GCA_017458805.1 Victivallales bacterium
CCTTACTCTTCACTTAATTTCTAATTACTAATTTCTAATTTCTAATTGTAAAGATTTTTGAGCCAAATCGTATGGAAAATATGGTCTAAAACATTATATTAGTGTAATTACATAGGCGTTCGGTTTTTCCGGACATTCCTCTGCCAGTCCCCTGGCGTATTATGGGCTTCAACGAATGGGGGTATATGAGTTGGAAGACTTTCTCAGATTCAAAGGAATAAGCAAGTGCTTCGGTGCCACCCGCGCCGTCAACAACGTCAATCTTACCATTAAGCGGGGCGAGATTTTCTCGTTGCTGGGGCCAAGCGGCTGTGGCAAGACGACCCTTTTGAGGATGCTTGCAGGATTCGAAACGCCGACGCAGGGGAGCATTATCCTCGGTGGCACGGACATCACGGATGTTCCCGCCAACAAGAGGAAGGTGAACACCGTTTTCCAGAGCTATGCCCTGTTCCCCCACATGACCGTGCGCGAAAACATCGCCTATGGGCTGACAATCGCCCATGAACCCAAGGAGCAGATTCGTGAGAAAGTCGATAAGATGCTCACGATGATTCAGATGCAGGAGCATGCCGACAAGAAGCCGTCGCAAATCAGCGGTGGCCAGAAGCAGCGTACCGCCATCGCAAGGGCGCTGGTGCTCAAGCCCGAAGTGCTGTTGCTTGACGAACCTCTTGCCGCGCTCGACCTGAAACTGCGCCAGAAGATGCTGATGGAGCTCTCCCTCATCCACGACGAGGTTGGCATCACTTTTATCTATGTCACCCACGACCAGGGCGAGGCGATGTCCATCAGTGACCGCATCGCCGTCATGAACAACGGCCACATCGAGCAGGTCGGGACCCCCGCCGAAATCTACGAGGCCCCGCGCTCCTCCTTTGTTGCCGCCTTCATCGGGGACACCAACTTCTTCGACGGCAAGATTAGCAAGGTTATTGACGCCGAATACTGCATGCTCGACGTGCCTGACCTCCCCCCGATTCTCTGCTTCAACGACAAGAAACTGGCCCTTGGTGCCGACGTCCACCTCAGCATCCGCCCCGAGAAATTCCAGATTTCCCTGGAGAAACCCCAGGTCAGTGGCAAGTACAACGTGCTTGAAGGCAAGGTGGAGGACGTCGTTTATCAAGGCGACCACACCAAGTATTGGGTGACCATCGCCGACGACTGGAAGATCGCACTCACACGGCAGCACACTCGCTTCATGCTGGACGAAAAGCCCATCACATGGAACGACCACGTCTTTGTCTATTGGTTTGCGGACGACGGCTTCATGCTTGACAGGTACTCCGCAGCAGACGAAGACCTGCTCCAGGTGCCGCCGCAGACCGTCGGCGAGACGGAGATCAGTGACGCAACCAGCACCGACTTGCCAAACGCCACCATGATGAACATCGAGGAGGAGAGCAAAAAATGAACGTCACCCGCAAGAAGACCCTGCGGGAAGTTCTGCTCACCATCCCCTCCTTTGTGTGGCTGACCATCTTCTTCCTGCTCCCCACCATCATCATCTTCGCCATCGCATTCAAGCCCGCCTCGCCAGACGGGCAGGTCGCGGCTGGCTGGACATGGCGCACGCTGCTCTCCCTCAAGAACCCCAACTATCCGCAGATCATCTGGCGGACAATCTGGCTGAGCCTTGCGACGACCATCATCTCGCTGGCTGTTTCCATTCCCATTGCGTACTATATCGCGCGCTGCGCAGCGTGGAAGCGCAATCTCATCCTTTTCCTCACCATCATTCCCTTCTGGACGAGTTTCCTCATCCGCATCTTCGCCTGGAAGGCGGTGTTGCATCCCGATGGTTTTCTGAAGCATGCGATGGTTTTCCTTCACCTCATTGATAACGACACGCTTCTGCTCTACCGTCCAGAGGCGGTGCTTATCGTGATGATCTACACGGAGCTTCCCTTCGCCATCCTGCCCATCTACGCGGCTGCGGAGAAGTTTGACTTCGCGCTTATCGAAGCGGCGCTGGATTTGGGCGCTTCCAAAATCAAGGCCTTCTTCGATGTCTTCATCCCTGGCATCAAGTCAGGCATCGTCTCGGCGTGTCTGATGGTGCTCATCCCCAGCTTCGGCAGCTATGTGGTGCCTGACGTGGTGGGCGGTCTGGGTTCCGAGATGATCGGCAACGTCATCGTTGCGCGCACCTTCACGGACAGGAACTTGCCCGCTGCAAGTGCGCTTGCCTCTGTGCTGATACTGGCGCTGCTTATCCCGATGCTCTACTTCCTGAAAGGGAAGAAGCAGGGGCAGAACGAGCCCAAGCCCGCGAAGGAGGTGGTCTAAATGACGCGTCTTGAAAAATGCTTTCGCGTGTGCTACGCGCTGATCATGGCGTTTCTGGGCTATGGTCTGGCCACGGGGCTGATGGGCAGGACCTTCCTCTTTTCGACCTCCCAGACGGTCGTATTGCTGCTCCTGCTGGGAGTGCTCTTCCCGTTACGCAACGTCATCGCCTCATTCATCGACTCGCACCAGAAGGTCTTCAGCAAGTTCCCTGGCATTCTGACGTGGGGCATCCTGCTCTTCTTCTATCTGCCCATCATCCTTCTGGTCATCAACTCCTTCAACGCATCCAGGACCAGCGGCACTTGGGACGGCTTCACCTTCAAGTGGTACGTCCAGCTCTTCAAGCACCGTGAAATCTGGTACGCGCTGCGGAGCACGCTGCTGGTGGCGGTCATCGCCACAGCTGCCTCCACCGTGCTGGGCACGCTGGCGGCTATCGCCCTCCACAAATACAAGGGCTACATCCAGGACGTACACTACTGCCTAGTTTACACGCCCCTCATCGTGCCTGAAATCCTGCTGGGCATCGGACTGCTGCTCTTCTTCGTCGCCATCAAGGTGGAACTGGGGCTGACAACGGTCATCATCGCGCACATCACCTTCTGCCTGAGCTATGTGACGATGGCCGTGCTGTCGCGTCTGCAGGACTTCGACAACAGCATCATCGAGGCCTCCGAGGACCTGGGGGCCAGCTCTTGGACCACGACCTGGCGGGTGCTTATCCCTGTCATCTTCCCTGGCATCCTCTCGGGCGGGCTTCTCGCCTTCACGCTCTCCCTTGATGACTTTGTTATCTCCTTCTTCGTGGCGGGTCCTGGCTCGACCACCCTGCCCATCCAGATCTACAGCATGATCAAGCGTGGCTCCATGCCCCTGATCAATGCCCTCTCTACCCTGCTTCTCGCCATCACGTTCATTGCCATCCTGGTCTATCAGATTGTCATGAACAAGAAAAACAAGGTGTGAAAATGGAAAACAGCCGCAGAACGCCGTCGGAATGTGCCTCGTGCCAGGCTTGTTCCGCACGGTTTAGCGGTGGTTTTTCAAGACTTTATCGCCGTGCTATTTGCATCTTCGCGATTGTGGTGGTATGGTATTGCCTGAGCGGTTCCCCGCTGGTACCGTCGCCCTTGCGGACGGCGTGTGCGCTGGCGGGGCTGCTTGCCTCTCGCAAGACCTGGCTTGACCTGGGCGTCACGCTCCTGCGCGGTCTTGGCGGGCTGCTTCTCGCAACAGCGGTTGCCTACGCAACTGCCATACCCTGCGGTCTCAAGCGTTCTCTGCAGGACTACGCCTCGCCGCTGGTGGCGTTGCTCCAAGGCTGCCCGCCCATCGTCTGGATCTCCCTGTTGATGGTGTGGTTGAGCTTGGGGTCGGGGGTGCCCGTCATCGTCGTCTTCGTCTCCACTTTTCCAGCCATGTTCATCAACCTCCAGCAGGCGACTGCCTCACTTGATGGTGGGTTGCTGGAAATGGCGCATTTCTACCGCGTTCCAAGGCATCGCGTGCTACGTCAGCTCGTTCTGCCTGGCATCCAGGACGCCTCCCGCGCCTCCATCGCATTTGCTGCTGGCATCACATGGAAGGTGACCGCCACTGCCGAATACCTTTCGGCGGAGAACGGCATCGGCGCACGCCTCCACATCGCATTCCAGAATCTGGAACTGCCAGAACTGTTCGCATGGACGGTACTTCTGGCGGTCATCGGCCTCCTCATCGACACCCTTATCCGCACAATCAACACTACAACAACATACAACCATGCGCAAGGATAATACAAAAGAGTTGCATTTGAAGCTCCGAAAGGCTGTCATGGACTGGTTGCTCAAAGGCGAGAAGCCCCCGACTGCCATCGTGTTCGATGTGCCTATGCGCCCCAATGGCGAACGGGCGGACATTCTGGCCGCCTCTTTCTCCAGGGGGTTTCACACCTCGGTGGGCAGAAAGTCGGAAGCAACTCTCCCGCAGCGTGTCGCCATCGGCGCTTTTGTCTGTTGTGCCAACAGGCGCGAGTGCCTGCTGGAGTATGCGGACGCCCGCGAGATGTCCGATGAGATAGCGCGTCTTCGCGAGGAGCGTGCAAGGCTGGAGGAGCAGATCCGCAAGGAGGAGCCTGAACTCAAGGACCAGAACGTCCTGTTTGAGGAACTGGCGACCTGGGACTATGAGAAATCCACGAACCCAACCTATCAGAAAATTCAGAAGAGCATCGCCTGGTATGAGGAAATCCTCTACAACGGCACGAAGTTGCAGCATTTTCAGGAGATGGAGTTTGCCAATCAGCTTTACATCGTGGTGCCAGAGGGATTGATTCAACCAGAAGGCTTCCGTGAGGAGTGGGGGCTCATCTGGGTTGCGGAGGACGGCACCGTCACCGTGAAGCACGAGCCGATGCAGATGAAAACGCAGGCTGCCGGCAAGCTGCTTGCCTTGAAGCGAATGCTGGAGACCAGCACCTCAAACAATGTCGCATCCCTCAACAAAAAATACAGACACTCTTTGAAAAAACAGTAGTTTGGATTACAATATTGTATAAGGAGTAATCCCCCAAAAAACACTAGTGAGCAGACTATGATACTTGACACACTTTCCAACAGCGCATACTACGAAAAAGCACATCCGCTTTTCGCCAAGGCCTTCGAGTTTCTTAAGACCGCTGACCTGGCCAATCTTCCCTGCGACCGCTATGACCTCCAGGGCAGCGACCTCTACGCCATGATTCAGGAGCCCGAGGGGAAGCCCCAGGCGACCGCCAAGCTGGAGGCGCATCGGAAGTACATCGACCTCCAGTTCGTCGTTTCGGGCAACGAGGTCATGGGGTGGGCTCCTGTCTGCGGACTCGGCCATGCCCTGCCTTTCGATGAAGCAAAGGACTGCGGTTTCTTCGAGGACAAGGCGCAGTCCTGGTTCGATGTGCGCCCTGGCTGCTTCGCCATCTTCTTTCCCGAAGACGCCCATGCGCCCAATGTCGGCACGGGCAAGCACCGCAAGGTGGTCATCAAAATCGCCATCTGACTTAATGAGACCTCTTGTAGCCATATTATTCCTTCTTCTGGTGGCTCCGTTGCTTGCACAGCAGCAGGATACGCAGCCTACACCCTTCCAGTATCAGGAGCCGCCGAAGGAAGACCCCGTTCAGCTTCTCTTTGACACGGGAAGGCGCGCTTTCGGCGAACGTCTCTACGATGCCTCCATCCGCTATTTCACCGAATATCTGGGGAAGACGGGGAACAATCTGGAGCAGTTCACTCGCGGCACGGACTATCTGGCGCAGTCATGGCTGCTGAATGGCAATCCGCAGAAGGCTCTGGAGGTGCTGGCGACCCTTGAGCAGAAATTGAACGGTGGACTTTCCCCGCGCTTCCTCTATCTGCGCGCCCGCGCGCTGGCCAAGCTCTCCAAATGGCAGGAGGCCTATAATACGCTGGCACCAGCTGTTCTTCTGCCCAACTCCACGCTCGCACAGGATGCGACCCTGCTTTGCGCCGATTGCCTGATGGAGCAGAGAAAGTGGGCGGAGATGGAGGAGTTCCTTATACGCGCCAACAGCCTCTCCCCCTCCAACGCAGAGGATTTCCAGCTGCAGTACCGTTTGACCGAGGCGCAGATTGCCCTCCAGAAGTATCCCGAGGCCCTGCAGACCATCACTGCTATCTCTGCCCCGCAGGACAATTCCAAGGACAAGCTGCGCTATGACATCATCAAGGTTCGTGTTCTTGCGCTGTTGAACCAGGTTGACAAGGCCCTGGATGAATATACGGGCGCGAAACTTTCAAACACCGTTCCCCTGGCGGAGTACCAGCAGCAGATGTGGCAGATGTATGTCGCCCTCGCCGATTCCCTCTACACTGCCAAACGCTTCGACGAGGCTCTGCCCATTTACCAGAGGGCCATCGACAGGGCTGATAGCGATGCGCAGAAGAAGCACTCGATGGAGTACATCATCCGCATCTACATCGAGAAGAAATACAACAAGGACAGCCTCATCAAGGCTTTGGAGACGTTTGGCAAGACCTTCCCCAACTCCAAGGAGGAGATTGATTTGACGGAGCTTTACGCGCAGTCCCTCTACAACGAGAAGAACTACTATGAGGCCATTGAGCGCTTTGAGAAGCTCTGCACCCTCAACCCTCCGCAGGACAAGCTCTATGCCGCCTATATGAACATAGGTAAATGCTGCAAGTTCCAGGGGAACATCAATGGCAGTGTCGAGGCTTTTGAGAAGGCCGAGGCCTACGGGAAGGACGAGGACGAGCGTGCCGAAGCCCTCTTCCAGGCCGCCGACGTCGCTGCTGACTTCTACCACAAATCCCGCCGGACTGTAACCGACACCGAAAAGCTGCAACCATACGCCACCACCGCCATCACGCTCTTCAAACGGCTTGCCACTCTTTTCCCCAATGTGGACAACGCTCCCCTCGCCATCTTCAAGGAGGCCACCATCCTCTATCTTCTTGAAGACTACAAGAAGGCCGAGGCCGAATACGCCATTATCACCAGCACCTATCAGACAAGCGAAAAGTACGAGGAGGCGCTCCTTATGCAGGGCATGTGCATGAGACGCTATGCATCCTCCGCTGAACAGAAAATCGCAGCCAACCATTTTCTTGCACAAGGCGCCGTCAAAATGACCGAAAACAGCCCATTTGTCGATTGGGCGAACCTGGAGGCAGCACAGGCAGCCGAGGAGGCTGGCAATACCAAGCTCGCCGAAACCATGCTCACGGGCATCGCGCAGAAAGGAACGGGCGATAAGAACAAGGAAGCCCTTTTCAATCTCGCCATGCTTCAGTTCAAGACAGCAGGCGACCAGGAGGCCCGCAAGAACGCCGATGATTTCTTCGCAAAATACCCCGCTGATCCGCTTTTCGATGAACTATGCCTTATGACAGGTGATTCGTATGCCAACGAGGGCAACTGGGAGATGGCCGCCAAATACTATATCATGCCACTGACGGTCACGCCGATTCGAAACCCGCGTGTCACGCCATACGCGCTCTATGAATCCGCCAATGCTTCATACCATCTTGAGAAATACCCCGAGGCCTTGAACCATCTGGACACCTTGATTGCCGTCAAGGACAGCCTGCAGGAGCCAAATCTCCTCGCACGCGCGCTTTTCCTCAAGGGGGAAGTGCAGGCCAAGCAGCTGGATTATTCGAACGCAGCCGAAGCCTTCAACGGCTGCTTTATGGAGGCGAGCGACGCCAACTTGAAGTATTCCGCGCTGGGCCGTCGTGGCGAGATGCTGCTGCATATCGCCCGCAAGGGACCTATCAGCGAACATGCGGACAGCTTCCGTGATGCCGAGCAGTGCTTCCGCGAAATCATCCGCCAGGAGGGGCTCAACCACCCTCTTGCCATTATGGCGCGCTACTACCTCGCCTTCAGCCTGAACTGCCAGAACAAAACCGAGGAGGCTATCAAGGAATATGAGGACTTCTACACCAGCTTCGGTGAGAAGGCTTCCCATGACACCCCCGTCGATGACTACTACTTCGCCAACGCCATCCTGGAACTCGCGGAATTGCTGGAAAGGAAGGAGAACGACCCTGAAAGCCTTAAAAAGGCCCAGCATTACTATGAGGTCCTGATGAAGGCCAACCTCCCAACCTCGCCAACCGCCAAGGAACGCTACCTCAAGCTGATGAACGCCCTGAAATAAACAGGCCACAGGGGGCTTCCTTGCGCCGCTGCACTGGCGCAAGGAAGCCATCCAAAGTGGGGCGCGCGCTCTACAGGAGCGCGCTATCAGGACGAAGTTGGCGTACCGTAGGGAACGCAGAATTGGTGGCTTGGCAGGCTTGGGGAGTGCCCCCAGGCGCTCCGCCTGTCGTCCTGACAGCGCGCTCATTAGAGCGCGCGTATTGCTTATGGTGGGCTTTCAGCCGCAACGCGGCGGGAAGCCCACCATGTAACCCCAGCAAAAAAGCAACCATGATCCAACTTTCCATCGAAAATAGCAGGGAATCCTCCATTGCGCTTGAGACGCCTGATGGGCGTTTCTCCTTGGAGAACCTGGGCTTCCGCCGCGAGAGCGACAGCGAGTTCATGCCCTGCCTTACTGCCTTTCTCTCCAGCCACTCCCTCACTATACGGGACATCGAGGGCTGGACGGTCGGTCTTGGGCCTGGCAGCTTCGCAGGCATACGGTTTGCGTTGGCGCTGGTCAAGGGGATTTGCACAGGCACAGGCGCGAAGGCGCGCGGCGTCGCCAGCGGCTATGCCATCGCCAAATCCCTTGGGAAGCAGGGACGCATCGCCGTCATTCACAACGCGCGTTGCGGCAAGTTGTTTGGTGCGTTGTTTAAGGTCGGAAAAACCTGCGTTCCCGTCGGGGAACCGATGCTTTTTCCGATGTCCGAGGCCTGGCCTGAGGCCATGGAAGCCGATTTCACCTGCACCGCAGATGCAGACCTGAAGGGCAAGCTGTCCGTTCCACTCATCATAACATCGCAGCCCACAGCCACTGCGCTGCTGGACGCCGACGAAGCCAACTACCCATGGCTGGACGTGCCTGACATCGAGCCAATCTACGTCAGACCGCCAGTCGAAGCTCATTAATGTTTTTTGACATACCCTTTTCCCAAAAACAAAGGAGCCACCACCATGACCAGAACCGTATTAGCCCTGATGCTCTGCCTTTTCTGCGCTGCCTTCGCCCAGACTCATTCCGACGATGAATACGAGGCAGCCTACGCCTTTATGAACAGAATCAATTTCAAGGCCATGCTGGAAAGAGGCAAGAAGCAGGCCATTGATGCACAAATCAGCAAAAACCCTATGATGGCGAATTTTAAGCCTGAAATCGTCGCTTTTGCCAACAAGTACTTCAACTATGAATCCGTCAAAAAGGATATCGCTGGCCTCTTTCTGGAGCACTTCACGGCTCCTGAACTGAAAAAGGCGGCCAGTGTGGAGCGTGACAACGCCAAGGTGGCGGCCTTTTACCAGTCTGACCTGGGGAAGAAGTTCAAGGAGAAGCAGCCTCTAGTCGTCCAGAAGGGGATTATGTTGGCTGGCCAGAGACTTGCCGCACACCAGCCCGAACTCCAGGCCGCCATCCAGAAGAAGATGCAACAGATGCAGGGAAAGTGATGACATATTCAGTGCAATTACCTTTATAACAATAACTTATTACAATTCAAAAGGAGAAAAAACCATGTCAAAACTCGCAATTAACGGCGGTCCGAAAGTGTTTGAGACGCCTGCAACCGTTCCTGCCTGGCCACCCGTCTATCCAGAGACGGCTGAAAAGCTCAAGGAGATTTATCTTGGGCACAAGTGGTCGTTCTATGGCCCGCAGGAAATCCTCTTCAATGAAAAGTATGCCGAGTACACGGGTGCAAAGTACTGCGCCATGATGGCGAACGGCACCGTCACTCTGGAGCTGGCACTGACGGCCCTCGGCATCGGCGATGGCGACGAAGTTATCGTTCCTGCGCACACCTGGCTTGCCACTGGCGAGGCGGTCGTCTATCGCCGTGCAGTCCCCGTGGTCGTTGACATCGAGCCCGACACCCTCTGCCTTGATCCCTCCAAGATCGAAGCGGCCATCACCCCCAAGACCAAGGCCATCATCCCCGTCCACCTCTTTGGCTCCATTGCCGACATGGATAGGATTCTGGAGATTGCGAAAAAGCACAACCTCTACGTCATCGAAGACTGCGCACACGCCCACGGCGGCTGCTGGGACGGCAAGCATGTCGGCACCCTCGGCAACATCGGCTCCTTCAGCTTCCAGGAGTCCAAGCTCCTCGCCTCTGGTGAAGGCGGTGCCTGCATCACCAACGACGAACACCTGGCGGAAGTGCTCGGACGCCTCTCGCACATCGGTTACCAGTATGCCGCGAAGCAGGGCCAGAAGGGTACACCGCCGCCCATGGGGCTGCTCTGCCACAACTACCGCGTCACCGACTTCCAGGCTGCCATCCTGCTGAGTCAGCTGGAGCACCTCAAGGCGGACACCCTGCTCCGCGAAGAGAACGCCGAGTACATGCGCAAGAAACTGAACGCCATTCCTGGCATCACCGTTCAGGCTCGTGGACGCAAGGCCACCACGCAGAGCTTCTATACCTACACGATGATGGTTGACAACACTCACCTCAAGGAAGGCATCACCAAGAAGGAAGTCTGCGCCGCCGTCAGCGCCGAAGGCGCGTCGCTCTGGGAAGGCTGGGGGCAGCCCATGTACCGCCAGCGCCTCTGGTCCGTCAAGCCCGAGGACTACCGCATCGCCAGCAACGAGGTTGCCGAGGACATCGTCATGAACAAGATCATGATGACCTCCCTCACATGGCTTATGACCTCCCGCGCCGACCAGGACAGGTACTGCGACGCCGTCGCAAAGGTCATGGAAGAGTACTACGTCGATTGACAACTGAGCTATAAAAGGATAGTTCTGCTCCATGAAACACTCATTCTAGAGGTAATTGCAAAAGTATCGCGAAATGCGCTAAGAGATGGGCGCAGTGGCTAAGGCAACGGCTTGAAGCCGCACTTTCGTGCGGCGAGAGGCGTTGCCAACGCCAATGTGTTCATATCGACGCGCATTTCGCGATACTTTTGCAATTACCTCACTAAACAAGAAAATAACACTAATGCGCAAAATCTTTTTCAGTGTCTTTCTGGTGTTTGCTGCAACTGTTCTCGCCGAAAGCAGCTTCAAGCTCGTGGAATTGGTTAGCCCGAAGGTGGTCGGGAGCGGGCAGAAAATCAGTTTCACGGTGAAATTGCGGGCGGAGGTGCTTGACGAACCGATATTTTTCAGGCCCGAAGCCTCCATCAGGTGGCTGAAAAGCAACATCGCGCAGAATATCTCGGGGGCCGCGCTGGCACCGTGGAAAGTGGAGGGCGTCAAGGCGGGAGACACATTCAGCGTGACGGCGAATGTCACCATCGACCCCAAGGTGCCTGCGGGAGACGCGGGTATCGTCGCCTTCGGCCTATGGCGTAGAATCGAGGGCAAGTACATCTGGTCGCCCATCGACGGCAAAACCAGGTTGACTTTCGACCTCGCATGCGAGAAGCCTGCCGAACTCAAGACGGATGCATCCGCTAAGGTGCTTCAAATGACCATCCCGCCTATAAAGGCCCCTTCCATCGACGGCATTCCGCAGGAGCAGGAATGGAAGGATGCGGTGGAGACAAGCGCATTTGTCTCCAGCAAGGACGGGAGTGCCTACACGCCTACGACTACCGTCAAGCTGGGATATGACGCCGCCAACCTCTATCTGCTTTTCAAGACGGCAATCCCCGCTGGCTACGAGGAGGCGCAGAACCGTTATAATTTGCATGATGGTTCAATCTGGAACAATGAGGCAGCCGAAATGTATTTCTGCCCGAATCCTGACGAATGGGACTACTACCAGTTCATCGTGGATATCATTGGCCAGAAATACGATGCCTTCAACAACGATTTTGCAGGGTACAACCCCGTCTGGGAGGGGGCCACTACCATAGGCAATGGCTTCCGTTATTTCGAGGTGAAGCTTCCCCTGGCGGCCATCACAAAGAAAGAGGTGAAGGCGGGGACGGTCTGGCGGGCGGACTTCTTCCGCTATCGCAATGCAGGCAGTTCCCTCTCGGGTTGGTCCCCCACTTTCGGCGGGCACTCCCAAACCAAGCGCTACGGCTACCTGATTTTCGGCTCCGCAAAGGAGGCCATTCTCCAAGGCACGGCCTTTGCCGATGCAGCAAAAGCCAAGCTGGGCACCGCCACAGATGCCTCTCTGGCAGAGCTTTTCACGCAGGTGGAAGCGATTCGGGAGTTTGCGAAAAAGGCCACCGAGCAGGAGGCGGCAGACCGCTACCAGGAACTTGAGAAAGAACTGAAGGGAATTGCCTCCAAGATGGAGAAGCAGCTCTTTGCGGTGCTTTTCAAGAACAGCGGCGCGATGCTGGTTCTCCAAGAGGCGGATGCATACAGCATCAGACCGCCTACTCAGGCGGTTTCGCTGGATGGCGGCAAGACCAATCTGTTCAGCAGACTGGAGGCAACCTTCATGGCTGATGAGCTCAGGCATTTCGCCTTCAATGCCACGAATATCGCGCAGCAGCCAGTCACGGTGCGCTTCTCGTTGCGGTATGGGGGGACAAACAATGGCTTTGATTTCCTGAGGCTGGGGCTTCCTGGCTATGCCACCACCTGGCGGAACGCCGTGACGGTTGCTTGCAAGGATGGCAGCCTCTCCAGTGATTCCATGCCCGAAAACCCCAGCGGCGTCTATCGCATTGGCCCTGGTGAGACCGTGCAGGTTTTCCTCTCTGTTGAGCCGACAAAACCCTTGAACGACGTGAAGGGCCTCATCTGCATGGAGCCCATCGACGGAAGCGACTTCGCCAGCCTGGAGATTCCCGTGCATTTCACGACCAGGGGTGGTCGCCTGAAGGACGCACCCGATCAGCCCCTCAGCTTCGGCTGGGACTTTCTGCTCTCCGAAATCAGCGATGAACGCCCTGATTTCGCGGAAAGGCACTTCCAGACGCTGCGCAAGTACGGTTTCAACACCGTCGGCATCAGCTCCCTGCGCTATCTGCCACGCCCCCAGGCCAACGCCAAGGGGGAAATCCCCGAGAAGCTGGATTTCACCAAGCTGGAGAAGCTCATCAGAATCGTCGGCACCAAGTTCGACGCCTACTATATGAATGTCGATATCATGGAGAAGAAGTGGCAGCGCAAGGACCTCTTCGGCATCAGCATCGACGCCCCCCTCTTCGAGGTCGCCTACAAGAGCTGGATTGCCAAGGTCATCGCCAAGTGCGATGAGCTGGGAGTCACCTCGGACAAGCTGGTCGTCTGCCCCTACGATGAGAACTGCGGCCCCATCGCCCAAAAAGTCGCCCGCTGGACAAAGGAGACCTCCCCGAAGACGCGCATCATCATCGACTGTTCGTCAGACGACATGGAGACCGTCAATAAGATGAACCAGTTTACCGACATCTGGATGCCGCACCTGAAGACGGTGAACCAGGAGGGCTACAAGCCCTTCTACGAGAACATCGCCAAGGCGAACAAAATCGTCATGAACTACTACTACTGCAACAGCAACGTCGAAAAACTCAAATCCCCCTACTGCGACTACGCGCTGAACTTCTGGAGCTGCTACGAGCGTAATGTCCGCGGCCTCGGCTACTGGGCGGCTGGGCAGTACTATGGCGACCCGTGGTACCGCAAAATCTACAAGGTCAACTACGACACGGCCCTGATGTACCCGACGGAAAACGGCGTCATCCCCTCGCGGCGCCTCTTTGGCTGGAAGCGCGGCATGCAGGATTTCCAGCTCCTGAAGCTAGCCGAAAGCAAGCTCAAGGCCTCTGGCCAGCTGGAGGCTCTGGAACAGCTGAAGCTCAACGTCAAGCTAGTCCGCTCTTACCCCAACGAGCCCGAACGCGCGGAAACCATCCGCGAGTACTGCCGACAGCTGTGTGAGTAAGTGGTTAGTGGTTAGTGGTTAGTGGTTAGTGGTTAGTGGTTAGTGGTTAGTGGTTTGTGGTTTGTGGCTTGTGGTTCAAGACAATAACAATAAGGAGGTTATCATGTTAAAATACCGTTTCTTATTATCTTACTTCATCCTAATTTGCGTTACATTCTTGTATGCAGACGACAATCTCATTGCAAACCACGACTTCAGCCAGTTTGAAGGGGGCGGGAAGCCTGCGGGGTGGACGATGGGTTCCAACTTCAGCGTTCAAATCAACGGCGGGGAAAACAGCAACTGCCTGGCGTTTGAAAACAAAAGCCCTGAAACCTACCATCTCTGCGTGCAAAACATCAACTGCCGTCCAGGCGACCGCTTCATCTTTGGCACGTATGTCAAGACTGAAAACATGACGGGCGACGATAGCGGAGCCACTGTCTGCCTGGAGTGGTATGACCCCGAAGGAAAGTTCCGCGGCGGGGAGTATCCGAGCGGGAAAAAGGGGACCACCAAGGAGTGGACGCTCATCCAGGGTAGGTCAGGGCTGGTGCCAGAAGGCGTGAAGACCGCGCGCTTCGCCCTCTATGCCCGCAAGGGAATGGTGGGCAAGGCCTGGTTTGACCGCCCATTCTGCCGTCTTTTCCAGCCTGAGATGGTGGAGACCATCTCCCTTGCCCCCTATCGCGGCGTTACCAATGCCTCGAAGCTGGAGGCCATTGTCGCGCTGAACCTCCGCCCCTTGAATATCGCGCCTGAAATGGTCAGGGGCACCTTCGATGTCCTCAACGGCGACGGAAAGATTGTGCTTACCGCAAAAGCCGAGAACATCACCCTGACAAGTTGCACGACAACCCTCGACATCGCCTCGCTCCCTGCTGGGAAATATATCCTGAAGGCCAGTTTCAAGGCATTTGACCAAGGCAAGGAGGGCAGCGCACAATGCACCTTCACCAAAGTCGATAAGCTGTCACAGGGACGCTGCTACATTGACGAATACCATCGCCTCATCGTCGATGGCAAGCCCTTCTTTCCGCTGGGGCTCTATGTTTCCAGTTGTGCGGAGGAGGATATGAAGGTCATCGGAGCCTCCCCCTTCAACTGCATCATGGCGTATAATCCTCCTGGAAAAATTGAGGGGATGGACATCATCCAGAAGAATGGCCTCAAAATCATCTACTCCGTCAAGGACGCCTATCCAGGCACCAAATGGTGCCCGAAGGGCATCAACAACGATGAGGATGCCGTGAAATTCATCACCGACAAGATCAAAAGGTTCAGCAACCATCCAGCGCTGATTGCCTGGTACATCAACGACGAGTTGCCTCTCAGCATGATTGACAAGCTGGTTGCCAGGCGGGATTTGATGGAGCAGCTCGACCCCGACCACCCGACGTGGGTCGTCCTCTACCAGTACACGCAGATTAGCGAATACCTCAACTCCTTTGACGTCATTGGAACAGACCCCTATCCCATCCCTGGCAAGGGAGCCTACGAGGCGGCCCGCTGGACACGCATGACCCGCGACGGCGCATTTGGTCATCACGCCGTCTGGCAGGTGCCGCAGATTTTCAACTGGGCATGCTATCGCAAGGGCCCTGCCGCCGCTGGCTGCCGCAAGCCGACCAAGGAGGAGATCAAGTGCATGTTCTGGCTCTGCATCGCCAATGGCGCCAACGGCCTCATCCCATACTCTTACTACGACCTCAAGAAGCCTGCCAACGGCGTGCCGTTTGAAGAGGCCTGGGCGGAGGTGTGCGAAGCTGGCGAGATGGTGAAGAAGCAGATACCCGTGCTGCTCTCCGTCGAGCCTGCGCCTACGGTCAGCGTCAACATCGAAAAGATTGATACGCGTGCCTGGCGCTACAACGGTGCGGACTACGTGCTGGTTGTTAACGGCAACGACAAGCCTGTCGAGGTCGAGGTGACTGTCGGCGCAGCCGTCGCAAAGGCGACCGCCGAATTCGGCCCCACGCCTGCGCTGAAAGGCAACACCCTCACCCTGAAGCTGGCAAACTTCGAACCAGCCTTCATCAAACTGGAACACTAACCTGTACTGTGCATCGTGCTTTAGCGCGGTGCCTCCCTGTCCTGTGCATCGTGCTTTAGCGCGGTGCCTCCCTGTCCTGTGCGCCGCGCGCAAGCGCGGCGGAAACCCAGGCCGTGGACGGCCAGGCTACCCCCGCCAGCGCGGCGGAAACCCAGGCCGTGGACGGCCAGGCTACCCTCCCCATGCTTGCAGCTAAAGTCACCTACATTTCCACCATCAACCTTTCCCTGGAGCAGAACGCCATCAACGTCGTTCCAGAAATCACCCTTGTTAACAAGAGTGACGATGACCTGGAGAACCTGGAGTGTGTCCTCTCCTCCCCGACGGATTTCTTCGAGGCTGCCACCATCAGGGTGGAACGCCTCAAGGCAAGGGAGGAACTGCCCCTCCACGACATCCGCCTCACCCTGAACTACCAGCTTCTCTCCACGCTGACAGAGACGCTGAAGGGGAAAATGACACTGGAAATCATGCAGGATGGAAAGACCCTGCTGAAGCAGGACCACGACATGACCGCGCTTTCCGCCGACCAATGGCTGGGAACCTCCATATTCCCCGAGCTCATCTGTGCGTATGTGACGCCTAATCTGGATGTCGTCAACCAGTTGCTGTCCGTTGTCGCCGAGGAACTAAAGGCGGAGACGGGTTCTGACTCCATCCAGGGCTACCAGGCGGACAGGCACCGCGTCTATGACATCTGTTCCGCCATCTACCGTGCCATCCATAGCTGGGGCATTCACTACGCCAATCCAGCTGCCTCCTTCGGCGTGCCAGGCCAGCGCATCCGCTTTGCGGACGCCATCTACAAGTTCCGCCTGGGCACCTGCCTGGACACCACCCTGCTTTTCGCCTCTGTCATGGAGCAGTGCGGGCTGCATCCCGTCATCCTCATACAGGAAAGCCACGCATACGTCGGCTGCCATCTCGTTGAGCGATACTTCCCTGAAATGCCGCTTGACGACCTCCAGACCATCCGCAAGCTCGTGGATTTGGACGAGTTTGTCGTCATCGAGACCACGCTGGTCCCCAAGAACAGCACCTTCTCGGAGGCGGAGGCCTCCGCCAGAAGCGAGCATCTCAACCTCGACAAGGAGTTCAGGTGCGCCATTGACGTGGTGCGCGCCCGCATCAGCGGCATCCATCCCCTGCCGCTGAAGCACAGCACGGAGGGCATGGAGTTCGAACCGCCTGAACGCAACGTCGATGCCCTTGGCAAGGAATACAAGCGCACCTTGCAGGAAGCGGTCAATCTGGATGAGCTGCAGGAAACGGAGCTGCGTTCAGGGCGCATCGCCCGCTGGACGCAGAAGCTGCTGGACCTCTCCCTGCGCAACCGCCTGCTCAATATACGGGACACGAAATACATCATCCCGCTGCTCTGCCCAGACATTGGGGGTATGGAGGACATTCTTGCCGCCAATGATTCCCTTACGCTGAACTCCGTCAAGGAGGAACTGGGCGAGAAGGACCTCCACGACCTTGCCATGCTCCGCAACAGCGAAATCAAGACAGGCATCAAGGCGCTGCTGGACAGCGAACTGAAACAGAAGCGCATCTGCACCAGCCTCTCGCAGAACGAGATGTCACGGCGCATGACAACCCTCTTCCGCCAGGGGAAGACCGACCTTGAAGAAGGCGGAGTCAACACCATCTTTGCGGGCATCGGCTTCCTTGAATGGCGGGTTTCCCCGCGCGATGAAAAGAGCTATCTGTCCCCAATCCTGCTGGTGCCCATCCGCCTGGTGCGCAAATCCATCGTCGAAGGCATCAAAATCGTGCGGCTGGACGAGGACACCATCATCAACGAGACCCTGCTGGAACTGCTTCGCAGCCAGTTCCACCTGACCATACCTGGGCTTTCACCGCTGCCGACGGACAAGTCTGGAGTCGATGTGCCGCTGGTGATGCAGATTATCCGCCAGGCTGTCAAGAACATGCCTGGCTGGGAGGTGCGCGAGGAGGCATGCATCGGACACTTCTCCTTCGGCAAGTTCATCATGTGGACGGATATGACCGCACGCGCCGAACTCCTGAAAAAGCACCCGCTTGTCAACCATCTTATGGAGGGCGGCGGCCTCTTTGACGATGGCATCGAGGTGTTCCCGCCTGAGGAAGTTGCCCGGCACATTGATTTGAACCAGCTCTACTGCCCCATGAGCGCGGATTCCTCGCAGCTCACCGCCGTCCTCTATTCCACGCTCGGCAAGAGCTTCGTCCTGCACGGCCCGCCTGGCACGGGCAAGTCCCAGACCATCACCAACATCATTGCACAGAACCTTGCCATGGGGCGGCGGGTGCTGTTCGTCTCCGAAAAGAAGGCGGCTCTGGATGTGGTACACAAGCGGTTGTCGCAGGTGGGTCTGCGCCCCTTCTGCCTGGAGCTCCACTCCAACAAATCGGGCAAGAGCGAGGTGCTGGCGCAGTTCAGCGAGGCCCTCAACGTGCCTGACACGCAGGAACCAGAGCAGTTGGGGCAGCTCACGGGCGAGATGCAGGCCCTCCGTGAACAGCTGAATGACTATGTGGGGGCCTTGCACTTCCACTACCCCAACGGCTTCTCCGCATACAGCTGCTTCTCGCATTTGATGCAGGCGGAGGAGGTGCCAGACGACCTGCTGGACATCCCATGCCTCACCCAGACGCGCGAGGAGTATGGGAGAGTTGCCCAGCTGGTCAGGGATTTGTCGAGTGCGTTCGAGGTGCTTGACGCCGATGCACGCCAGGCGCTTTCCTGGCTGGACCCCGCCGATTGGAGCCCTGTTTTCGAGAAGACGATGGTGGCCTCCGCTCAAACGCTGAAAGAGGCTGTCTCTGCCCTGCAAGCCGCCTATACGGCGTTCTGCGCGCAATTCGGTTTGGAACCCATTGATGATACGAATGTTGTCTATGCGGTGGCGCGCTTCGGCGAGGCACTGAAGAGCGTTCCATCGATTCCTGCGGACCTTCTTTCGGAAAGCATCGCCGAAGATGTGCAGTTCCTCTCTGTGTTCAGCGAAACCGCGCAGCGACGACGCGCCTTGTTGGAGAAGCTGAGGCCCTACAACCTGGAGATGGTACGCTCGCTGGACACTGCGGGACTTGAAGCACGTATCCGCCAGAACCGCCGGGCGTTCTTCCTCGTGCGCCCCTTCAAAAACAGCGCACTGCTGAAAGAACTGGCGGGGTTGAAGAAACTCGGAGGAGTCAAGCTCACTATCGACGAACTTAGCCGCATGCTCCCCGCCTTTGCGGAATGGAACGAGACCGCCCAAAAGTACGATGGCATGGTGGAGCGCGGGAAGAAATTGCTTGGCAGCCTTTGGAAAGAAGACGCCACTGACTGGACGACGCTGCCCCCTGTCATCGAAGCAGCGCAGAAAATCCTCGGCCTCATCCATGAGATTAGCGTCCTGAGTTTGCAGCGCGTAGCTGCGAACAACTGCTTGGAACGTTGCTGTGAAACCCTGCCCAAGGCCACGGAAATCTATGCGCAAGGCACCCCTGCCCACAAGCTCATCAATGGCCTCCTCCAGGCGTGGAACACCTTCCAGGAGCACTTGCAGGGTTTCGCCAACGCCTATGCAAAGAGCCTTCAGAAGGAAAAACACCTTGCGTCTCTTGCTGAAAAATGCGAGGCGGTTTTTGCCCATCGCAACAGCCTGCGCAATTGCCTGCGCTACAAGAAGTACGATGTGGAGGCGGCTGCCAGCGGCCTCCAGGGCTTCGTGAAGGCTCTGGAAAACGGCGTGATTTCCGTCCAGCGCACCTCCAAGGCCTTTGAGGACGCCTATTTCAAGCGGATGCTGGACGCAATCCTCAATGAAAACCGCACGCTGGCGCAGTTCAGCGGCCTCACCCAGCAGCAGCGCATCGACCGTTTCTGCGAGCTGGACGACCAGTACATCCAGTTGACGCGCAAGCTCATTTTCGCGAAGCTCGCCGCCACCCTCCCGCGTCGTCGGACGGGAATCTGCCCCGAAGGCACCGAACTGGGGCTGCTCAAGCGCGAGTGCGAGAAGAAGGCGCGGCAGAAGCCTGTACGTCAGCTGCTCACCGAGATACCCAAGCTGGCGGCAACCCTCAAGCCCTGCTTCCTGATGAGCCCGCTCTCCGTGGCGCAGTACCTGCCAGCCGACTCTGCGCAGTTTGACATGGTGGTCTTCGACGAGGCCTCCCAGATTCCCGTCTGGGACGCCATCGGAGTCATCGCGCGTGCCAAGCAGCTCATTGTCGTGGGTGACCCCAAGCAGATGCCCCCCACCAACTTCTTCCAGAAGGGCGACAATACCGACAATGAAGAGGAAATCGACGACTTCGAGGACATGGAGAGCATTTTGGACGAATGCCTTGCGGCGGGAGTTTACTCCAGCTACCTGAACTGGCACTACCGCAGCCGCCATGAATCGCTGATTGCCTTCAGCAACCACTACTACTACGAGGACAGGCTCTTCACCTTCCCCGCCGCGTGCCTCTCCGACCGCCTCGGC
>JAFTAC010000494.1 GCA_017458805.1 Victivallales bacterium
ATTTGCCATGGCTCGTCGCCTATCTCCTCCATCGTAGAAGTGGCGGAAGAAAGGAGGTAGCCGCTCGTCCGACGCCTGTAGCCTCGGCTGAGCACGGCCACGCGGTAACGGCCCGAGAGGAGGCGGATGAGGTACTCCACATGGGGGGTCTTGCCGGTACCGCCTACGGTGATGTTGCCCACGTTGATGATGGGGATGTCGTACGACACGGATGGCAGCACGCCCATCTCAAAGAGAGCGTTCCTGATGTCCACTGCCAAGCCGTAAATCCAACTTAGTGGCAGCAGCCATCGGCGTATGCGTGTCATGTCACCTTCCATGCGATTGAAAGTTGAAAAGGTGAAAGGCTGAAATGGTCAAGAGCACAGCCGTAGCCTTTTCACCTTTTCCGTCGTTGTCTTTTTTCACCTTTTACTTGATGTTCGGGTCGAAGGGCATACGGGCCTGGATGGGGTTCATCTTGCCGATGCGCTGTACGAGGGAGAATGCCGGATAGTATTCGCCCAGGACGGCACGCAGCTTGCCCTCCATGTATTCGTTGCTCTCCTTGTCGAGAAGGGTCATGTACCAGGGCGTGGCACTTGGGTAGCGTCCCACCGTGTAGTTCTCCGTCTCGGCCAGGTCGGCAGCGGCCTTGATGGCTTCTTCCAGGTTGCCAAGTTTGTCGACGAGGCCAATCTTGAGTGCCTGCTCGCCAGTCCATACGCGTCCCTCGGCAATGGTTTTGACGCTGTCCTGCTGCAGGCCTCGGCCGCCGGCCACGCGTCCCGTGAAGAGTTCGTAGCCCTGGTTGATGTAGTTCTGCAGCTTTGCAGCCTCGCCTGCATTGAAGGGTCGGCCTTGGGCACCGAAGTCGCTCATGGCGTTCGTCTTGACTACGTCGAAGGAGAGGCCGAGCTTCTCGGTGAGGAGCTCGCTGGCGTCGGGTATCATGCCGAAGATGCCGATGCTTCCTGTCAGGGTCATCGGGTCGGCGAATATCTGGTTGGCTCCGCAGCTGATGTAGTATCCGCCGCTGGCAGCCACGCCGCCCATGCTGACGACTACGGGTTTCTCGGCGCGCAGCAGCTGCACTTCGTGCCAGATCTGTTCGCTGGCGAAGGCCGAGCCGCCGGGGCTGTTGACGCGGATGACGACAGCCTTCACGTCCTTGTCCTTGCGGAGTTTCTGCAGGTCTGTCAGGGTCTCCTTCGTTGTGATGCTGTGTTCCTGGTTGAAGCCTGTGCTTCGGCTGTCGTTGATTTCGCCGTAGGCATAATAGACGGCAATCTCTTCCTCCACTTTTTCGCTGAGGTCGTCGCTGGCAGCCACGTCGGCAATGGTCGTGAAGGCCAGGTCGTCGTCCTCCTCAAGTTCGAGGCGTTGCCTCAGGGCCTCTTTCACGTCGCTCAGGTAGGCGAGCTTGTCGGCGAGTTTGTTCTCTACATAGACTTCGGCCTGGGCAAGCACGGAGGCCGAGTCGGCAAAGGCATTGAGGGTCTCGACGCTGAGCTTGCGGCTCTGTGCGACGTCCTTCTGCATGTTGCTCCACATGCTGCCGAGGTAGCTCTGGGTCTGTTCGCGGTTGGCTTCACTCATTTCTGTGTTGATGAAAGGCTCAACGGCGCTCTTGTAGGTGCCTACCTTGAAGACTTGCATCTTGACGCCAACCTTCTTCATGAGGCCTGTGAAGAAGATGGGCTGGCTCGCCATGCCGCTCCAGTCAATCATGCCGCTGGGGTTGAGGAACACTTCGTCGGCCACGGAGCAGAGGTAGTATGCTCCGCGCGAATAGCTGTCGCCGTAGGCCACGATCCACTTGCCGCTTTCCTTGAACTGCTGCATGGCCTGGCGCAGCTCCTGTATGTCGGCCGGATAGGCTGCCAGGGAACCTGCTTCGAGATAGATGCCCTTCACGCGCTCATTCTTGGCGGCCTTCTTGATGGCCTCCAGTGCCTGGTCGAGGCCGATAGTGGCTTGCTCGCCCTGATTCAGGAAATCCATCGGGCTGCCTTCGCCTGCGCGCTCCACAATCTCGCCGTCCAGCTTGATGCGAAGAATGCTGTTCTCGGGCACAGAACCGCTGGCTCCCTCGCTGGCAACCATGCCTGCAATGGAGGTGATACTGATGACGGTGATGATGATGCTGGTCAGGATGATGCCTACAATCGTGGCCAGCGTGTACTTGAGAAAGTCTTTCATAATGATGAATGGTTTAGTTGGATAATTATTGTGTATTTGGGGCAAAGTTACAACAAAATGCGAAAAAAGGAAAACGAAAGCGGAAAAAATTATCTTTTCCGCTCGTTTTCCAATGTGTTTCCTGCCGAAGAGGGCCTCCGGCTTTTGCGGATATGGCCTTGTGCCCCGCGTTGGGGCGGGATTGCCAAGACGGGTGGGGTGGGGGGTGTCCCCATGCCCCGTCACTCTTCCAGCAGGGCTGTGGAGAGGTAGCGTTCGCCTGTGTCGGGCAACAGGACGACGATGTTCTTGCCTGCCAGCTCTGGACGCCGGGCCACCGTTGCGGCTGCATAGGCTGCCGCCCCTGAGGAGATGCCTACGAAGAGGCCGTCTTCCTTGGCGAGGGCGCGGGCTGTGGCCAGGGCATCCTCGTTGCTCACGGGCAGAATCTCATCGATGAGGGGGCGGTCGAAGTCTTCGGTTCGAAGCCGGCGCCGATGCCCTGAATCTTGTGCGGGCCGGAGGGTTGGCCGGAGAGGACTGCACTCGAGGCGGGTTCGACAGCGACGATGCGGACATTCGGGTTGTGGCTCTTGAGGGCCTTTGCAACGCCGGAGACTGTTCCGCCTGTGCCTACGCCTGCCACAAACACATCGACCTTGCCGTCGGTGTCTTTCCAAATCTCCTCGCCCGTCGTTTTGAAATGGACGGCAGGATTGGCAGGATTCTCGAACTGCTGCAGGATGACGGCTCCGGGCGTGCTGTCGCGCAGCTCTTCTGCCTTGCGGATGGCGCCCTTCATTCCTTCGCTGCCGGGCGTCAGAACAATCTCTGTGCCGTAAGCTTGGGCAAGTTTGCGGCGCTCGATGCTCATGGTCTCGGGCATTGTCAGGATGACTTTGTAGCCACGGACCGCTCCGACGAGCGACAGTCCGACACCCGTGTTGCCGCTTGTGGGCTCGATGATGGTGCCGCCGGCCTTGAGGATTCCCTGCCTCTCGGCATCGAGGATCATGCTCAGGGCTATGCGGTCCTTGACGCTGCCGCCAGGGTTGAAGTACTCCACCTTGGCGATGACATTAGCCTTCAGGCTGCGATTCTTTGCAAAAGCATTGAGTTGAACCAACGGCGTACTGCCGATGAGTTCCGTGATTGACTTGTAGATTGACATAATGTTTCTTCTTTTTTATGGTTTGTTTTCCTGTTTCTTTTTGGCTGTTTCCTATAGTCGATAGAGTTCCTGTAGTGCCTGTAGTTCCTCTAAGAATAACGATTTTCCCCTCTATTTTATTGCGTTGAAGGCCTGGTCGAGGTCGGCGATGATGTCGTCGATGTGCTCCACGCCGACGCTCAGACGTATGGTCGAGGGGGTGATGTGCTGCTGTGCCAGTTCCTCGGGCGAAAGCTGCGAGTGCGTGGTCGTAGCGGGATGGATGACGAGGCTCTTCACGTCGGCGACGTTGGCAAGCAAGGTGAAGACCTTCAGGGCATCGATGAATTGCCAGGCA
>JAFTAC010000495.1 GCA_017458805.1 Victivallales bacterium
GAGTACATACGAGAACGTCTTTGGCTTCACGGAGAAGAGTTTCCCGTTTATGGAGAAGAAGTTGGGCCTCTCCACCAAAGTCCTTGCGCCATTTGAGCCGATTGCGCTGAAGGACAACGAGTTAAACACGGTTCTGCGCAAGCACTATCTGGCGCAGGACGGCTTGCTCAAGCAGGTCAATGCCAAGGGGGCGGAGCTTTTCACAAAGCCGCTGGGCTTTGAACTGGTGGTCGGCGGAAAGCAGCTGGAGGAAAGCGACGCCGCGATGACGGTGCTGGAGGCGGCCCCGCATGTGGTCCGCACCCGCGCCACGGCAAAATATGGAAGCTGGGGCTATCGTGCGGACACGGTCTGGGAGTACGACGGCTTTGCGCGCGTGAGCGTTCGCCTCACGCCGCCGTCAGACGAGGCTGCTGAACGCCTGACTCTTTGTGCGCATCTGCGTCCCGAAGAGGCTTCCCTCTTCAACTCCATGGTCGATATGGCGCGAGGCAACCCCGCGGGCGCCATTCCCGCAGGGCAGGGGAAGGTGTGGGATTCCTCGAAGCTTCCGCGCCGTTTGAACCAGCAGGGGCTGCCTGTGATTCCTGGCGAGTTCACCCCCTATCTGTGGTTTGGTGGCGAAGAACGCGGTCTGGCACTGGTCTTCAACTCCCCGCGTGGCTTCGATTTGCTGGACGGCGTGCCGATGATTCGTCTGGTGCGCGAGGCGGATACCGTCAAGGCTGAATGCGATATCGTCAGTCGTGCGGGCGGCAAGCCTGGCAAGCCAATCGAGTTCGAGTTCTGCTTCCAGGTCACGCCTGTAAAGCCTCGCATGCCTGGCTGGAAGAATTGGGTTTTCCATTTTGGTCACCGTCTGCCTGGCATGATTCACATCATGCCTTACGAGCATGACAGCGCGGCAGGAATGTGGATTCGCTTCGCGAAGGTGCCGCCAAACAACGACTACATCTATGCGAAGGCATACAAGGCGACGATGACCAAGCGCGTGCCGCCTTTCGACATCGAGAAGCACTTCGACGAGGTCGATGCACCGCTGATGCGGAAGTACTATGAGACGCACGAGGGCTTCTACAAGCAGCATCGGAACATCAAGGACGCCGACGCCTACGTCAAGAGCAACCGCTGGCGCATGCTGGACATACAACTGGGACAGCACGCGATGACCACCGACAGGGTGGTGCCTTACTCCTGCCCCACCATCATTCCGATGGAGGACGAGGCCTATCAGTACCACAAGGCGGAGTGGGCCAACCTCAAACCCTATTGGGAGGGAGTCGCCGACCGTTGCTTCCTCACACCACGCTACATCGACTATCTGATCTGGACCTACGACAAACAGCTGGAGGCGGGCATGGACGGCATCTACCTTGATGAACTCTATGTCTTTCCGCAGACCAATCCCGAACTTTCGCCTGTCCGTGACTACAAGAACCGCGTGATTCCAGAGATGAGCATCCTGGCCACGCGTGAGCTTGTCAAGCGCATCGCGTATCTATTGGATATGCGCAGGCGCCCCGAAAGGCTGCTTGTCATACACTTCACGAACACGCTCATCGTGCCAGCCTTCTCTTTTGCGACTGTCGGTCTCGACTGGGAGTACCACGTGGAGACCAACATGGAGGACTATGTCACGCTCGACCACATCCGTGCCCATTCGACTGGCCTCCAGACGGGCATGGTGCCACTGGCGCTCACCCTTCCAAAAATCGCGGACAAGCCCCCGAAAATCTCCGTCGAGGAGTATCTCAAGCGCAGCAGGCGCATCAACCGAACCTGCCTGGGACTGATGCTCCAGCACGGAATCACCTCGCTTAGCCAGATTTACGGCGACTATCGCGAACACTGGATGAGCCGCTATGCGATGTGGGCGTTTGGCACCCACAAGGATGACTGCGAGTTCATTCCTTACTATACAAAGGAGAAGCCTTTTGCCGTTACGGACAACTTTATCGTTGGTGGCTACAGGCGTGGACATTCCCTGCTGCTCATCGTCACCAACCTCGGCAAAGAAGGCGATACGCTACTGTCCATTGACACGGAACGCCTTGGCATCAGCAAGGAGGCCGTTGTGATGGACGTTGCCACAAACGAGATTTTCCCCTTGGACGGCGAGAAGAAGCTCCACATCAAGGAATGCGACTACCGCCTTATCTTCGTTGGCCCGCAGGAGTTCGGCGAGATGCTCACCGCACCTGAACCCGACCGCGCCTTCGCCAAATAGGGAAACGATTCGTTGAACACTTAAAGCGTGATGGTGAAGTGCCTTTTCCTTTCCTTGCTCAAATGGATCGTGCGGATGAATCTCTGTCCACCTGCGGTGATTTCAAGTTCGTATTCTCCGTAGAATCCCTTGAATGAAAGGGCGATGAACCTAACAAAAAAGGTCCTCTGGCTCAAAAGAGCCAGAGGACCTTAGAGAAAACAGCGTTGCAATTACTTCTGAAGAGCCTTGCCAGCGTCTTCCAGGGCCTTGCCAGCTTCTTTCTGGACATCCTTGGCGGCCTTTTCGGCATCCTTGGCACCCTGCTCAACGGCTTCCTGAGCCTTTTCAACAGCACTCTTTTCCTTGCAGCCAACCATCGGAAGGGCCAGAGCTGCGACCATGACGAAAAGCATCAGTTTTTTCATTGTTCTTTTTCCTTTATGTTGTTGTTTGGGAACTTGAGGTATTTAGTACCTTTTTATAATATAATGCACTTATACAAAAAAGCAAATCATCTGTATTGCCCGAACCCGTGAAGTTCAACTAACTGATGTAATGCCTCACTGGTTGATATTCACCTACGCCGTAATGGAGCAGTAAAAAGCCGCGGAGCGGCTTAATCGCCCCCGCGAGGGGGCGAGACACAGTATAGCCCGGGGTGAGCGCCAAAGGCGCGAAC
>JAFTAC010000496.1 GCA_017458805.1 Victivallales bacterium
CTTCCGCATGGACGCGCTCCAGGCGCTTGTCCTCAACGTCAAAATCAAGTGCCTTGACCAGTGGACGGAGAAGCGCCAGGCAAACGCCGCACTCTACGACAGCCTCTTCGCAGGCATTTCTGGCATCGCCAGGCCCGTTGTGGCCCCCTGGGCGACGCGCCATGTCCGCAACCAATACATCCTGCGCATATTGGATGGCAAGCGCCAGAAAGTGTGGGATGGTCTGAAGGCGGCTGGCATTGGCTGCGACGTCTATTATCCCGTGCCGCTCCATCTTCAGGAGTGCTTCGCTCCTCTCGGTTATGCAAAAGGCGAGTTTCCCGAAAGCGAGAAGGCTGCCGCCGAAACCATCGCCATTCCAATCTACCCCGAGCTCACGGAGGAGCAGATACGCTACGTGGCTGCCACCATCATCGGCCTGATTAAATGAAAGACAAGGACAAAAAGAGTTTTAGGGAAAAACTACCGCAAAAGCCTCTGGGCTCCTGCACGGCCATATTCGCGCGCCTGTTCAAGCAATATGCACTGCGCTACTGGTTCAGAATTTTCCTTGGGGTGTTTGCAGGACTGATCATGGGCGGTGCCATGCACGCCTACCTCACCTTCCTCGACTTCGGCATCTCCTCCCTTGAATCCAACTTTGTCAAGGAGGGACCGCGTGAAGAAAAGGCGCAGATGCGAATCGTCGATAAACTCGCCGCCAACAGAACCGTCCAATGGGTGCTGAAAACCATGCACATCGAGCTGAAGAAGGACGCCAACGAGGCAATTGAAGACACTGCTCCCGACGTAGCGGAATCTCCCAAAAAGAGCAAGGAATCTGGTCTTTTCAGGAAAATCAACTCCGCTGCCCACAAGTTCGGCTTTGACGTCTCCAGCGACGAGACACTCTCCTTCCCACTCGTCTGCACGCTCATCGCCATCATGCTTTTCTTCTTTGGTGTCAAGTCCTTCGGCGAGTTCGTCAACAAGTACTTCCTGCGCTGGGTGGGCGGGCATGTTGTTGCCGACATCCGCGCCGACTTGTTCGACAACCTCCAGCGCCAGTCCCTCGCCTTCTTCTCGAAGAACGATGTGGGACAAATCATCAGCCGCTGCACCTACGATGCTGGCACCATCGAGCACTCTTTCTCCAACTGTATCGCCGAGATGTTCATCTCCCCCATGCAAATCCTCGTCGCCGTCATTTTCCTGATTCAAAAGGCATTGGAGGTCCATCTCTTCAAGCCGACGCTGCTTCTCATATTCGCCGTTCCCTTCTTTCTCATCCCCGTCTATTGGCTTTCCAAACTCATTCGCGGATACCAGCACAAGGTCATGCACCGCATTTCACTGTTGTACACCAAGATGCAGGAGAATCTGAGCGGCATCCGCGTTGTGAAGAGCTACAACAACGAACAGTTTGAATCAGAGCGTTTCCGTAAGGAAAACGACCGCTACTTCAAGGCGGTAGCAAAGGCCATTCTGGCGGACATCTTCATGTCCCCGCTGATACACATCATCGCGCTCAGCATGGGGGCGCTTTTCATCCTGCTCTGCTTCCAGTACAACATCTCGCTGGGCACGCTGGCAGTTCTCGGCTATGCGGCGCAAAACGCCTACAAGCCCCTCAAGGAGCTTGCCCGCATGAACGCCAACCTCCAGAAGTGCGCAGCCGCAACGGAACGCATCTTCAGCACGCTCGACGTCAATGAAATCCTGCCCGAGCCCCAGAAGCCAATTGCAGTGCCCACGCTTGAAAATGCCATCGAATTCAAGGATGTCACCTTCTCGTATGAAAACAGCTCCGCACCCACCATCAACGGGCTGAACCTGGAAATCAAAAAGGGGCAGATGGTCGCCATCGTCGGTTCCACAGGCAGCGGAAAAACCACCCTTGCAAACCTTCTGGCACGCTTCTACGACCCGCAGCAGGGCTCTATCACCATTGACGGCACCGACCTGCGCGATATCACCAACAAGAACCTCCGCGAACTCATCGGCATAGTCGCACAGGACAACTTCCTCTTCAACGAAACCGTCGCCTTCAACATCGGCTACGGGAAAATCGACGCATCGCAGGAGGAGATTGTCGCAGCCGCCAAACGCGCCAATGCGGATGAATTCATTATGGAGGACCCGCTTGGCTACTCGCGTCCCTCGGGCGAGCGCGGCTGCCTCCTCTCTGGCGGCCAGAAGCAACGCGTCTCCATCGCGCGTGCCATCCTCAAAAACCCACCAATCCTCATCCTCGACGAGGCCACCAGCGCCCTGGATACCGTCACAGAGCAGCAGGTGCAGCTGGCCATCACGAAGCTGATGAAGGACCGCACCGTCCTCGCCATCGCACATCGCCTCTCCACCATCGTCAACGCCGACAAAATCGTCCTGCTCGAAAATGGCCGCATCGCCGAACAGGGCACCCACCAAGAACTCTTCGACCTCAACGGCAAATACCGCAAGCTCTACGACGCGCAGAAGCTGTAGCAGGGAGAAGCGCGGCATGGAGAAGCGCTGGCTCTGACCAGCGCGATAGCGCGGCATGGAGAAGCGCAGGCTCTGCCCTGCGCATAAAATATAGACTAACCACTAGGAACCACCACCATGACAGAAAAACTCAACAGAAACACCTACCTTTCCAAAAACGCTGGCAACTACGAGGACAGCATCATCATCAATGGCGTGAAGTACACGAAGGTCGATGATCTCCGCTACGGCACCAACCCGCACCAGACCGCCGCCTTCTACCGCCCTGAAAACGGCGGCGACGTCATCGGCAAAATGGAAGTCATCAAGAACGGCAAGAGCGGCCTCTCCCAGACCAACCTGGAGGACATCAGCTACTCCCTCAACATCGTCAAGTTCTTCGACAAGCCCGCGTGCGCCTGCATGAAGCACGTCAATCCCTGCGGTGCAGCCATGGCCGCCCCTGGCGACAAGCTAGTCGATGTCTATATCAAGGCGCGCGACTGCGACCCGCGTGCAGCCTTCGGCAGCGTCATTGCCTTCAACGTCAAAGTCGATGCAGCCACGGCGGAGGAAATCATGAAGACCTTCGTGGAGTGCGTGGTCGCCCCTGACTTCGAGCAGGCAGCCATCGACATCTTCTGCAATCCCGAGGCCAAGCTCAACAAGCACGTCCGCATCCTGAAGTGCGGCGACCTCGCCAAGCTCCCCAAATACGTGGGCGACGACACCTCCAGCGCCAAGACCATCAAGGTGCTGGGCGACGGCTCCCTCATCATCGCCGACCCGCTGATGACCAACATCCACAGCATCGCAGACCTTAAGCCCGCCACTGCCGAGAGCAAGACCCTCGGCGTCGTCACCAGCACCGTTGCCCCGAAACCTGGCCAGCTTGAAGACCTTCTCGCCGCCTGGTACATCAACATCAGCGTCCGCTCCAACGGTGTCGTCATCGTCAAAAACGGTGGCACGCTCTGTGTGGGCACAGGCGAACAGGACCGCGTCGGAGCCGTCGAGCAGGCCATCGAGAAGTTCGGCCAGAAGTACGAAGGCAAGGAGACGCTGCCTGACGCCGTCATGGCCAGCGACGGCTTCTTCCCCTTCCCAGATGGCGTCGAAGTCGCCGCGAAAGCGGGCATTACCGCCATCATCGCACCCTCTGGCTCCCTCAAGGACGCCGACGTCATCAAGCGCGCCAACGAGCTGGGCGTTGCCCTCTTCCACGCCCCCGAGCGCGTCTTCTCGCACCACTAAGCCACCATGCGCCTTCTCCTCCTCATCCTTCTCGCCGTGCTCTGCGGCTGCGTCACCACAGGCACCACGTCGTCCAAGAGGCCTGTGCCTCTCACACGGGAAACCCACCCGCGCCATGACCAGCAGAACTGGTTGAAAGAGCGCGAGGCCATCAACAACGTGGTTGCCTACGTGGAGTACGCCAAATATGCCTCCCGCCGCCCGCAGGCTCTGCGCGACTACGCCCTCTACATCCGCGTCACATACGCCCATGTCTCTATGGGCGGCAACGATGTTGATGCGGGCGTACGCGCCCTGAACTACATCCATAAAATCCATCTGGACTGCGGCGGTTCTGGCAAGTTGTGGAAGGATGTTCTGGACTTGGCCAGAATAATGGGCAATGACGGAGGCAAGCAGACCACTGGCCTGGAACCACCGCCCGACTACAAATGAACCAGCAGATTCCAGACATCACCGCCGAGGCACTGGCAAGGCAGCTGACAACAAAAGCCATCGGTCGCTCGCTTCTTGCGCTGGATTGCACGGAATCCACCAACCTGACAGCGGCAGAACTAGCCCCCGTCTCCAACCACGGTCTGGTGGTCGTTGCCGACCACCAGACTGGCGGACGTGGTCGCAACGGACGCGCCTGGTTCTCTCCACCGCAGCGCAACCTCTACTTCAGCATCCTGCTGAAGCCAACATGCGCGCCCTCACTCGTGCCACAGCTCTCCATCGTTGCCGCCCTCTCGATGCACACCGCACTGCTGTCGCTTTTGCCAGAGCTGCCCGTCGCCGTCAAGTGGCCCAACGACATCTGGATTGACGGACGCAAGGCATGCGGAATCCTCTGCACCATGTCTGCCCTCGGCAACGCAACAGAATACGCTGTACTCGGTCTGGGGCTGAATGTCAACACTGCCTTGGAGGAACTTCCCCCTGAGTTACGCGATACCGCGACCTCCCTGCGCATCGCCAGCGGCCACCCCTGCGACCGCTGCCACGTCCTCGCAACCTTCCTGAACACCTTCGAGCAGGACTTCACCCAATGGCTTGCCGCAGGCTCCCTGGAACCCTTCATGGAACGCTGGAACCAGGCCTCCCTGCTGGACGGCCACCCCGTCACCGCCGAACACGGCCACGACACCATCGCAGGTACTGCCTGCGGCATCACACCACAAGGCCAGCTGCGCCTTGAAACCAACGGCACCATCACCCTCATCTCTGCAGGCGATGTCGCCCGCCTCCGCCTTTAATGACATGAAACTACATTTTTCAAGGCAAGGGCGACAGTTCTTTTTCTTCACCTTCTGCATCGAAGGAAGGCAGCCACTCCTCTCGCACCTGGAACCAGGTCCCGCACCACGCCCCATTCGTAATATCGGGGGGCGCGGGGGGCTCGCCCCCCGTCCTTTGGAGGCGCCTGCCCGCCCGGCCCCTGGCGGGGGGGCGCGGGGGGCTCGCCCCCCGTCCTTTGGATGGCGGTGGCAATGAGCTTGCCCATGCCGTGCTGCACCCAGCAGGAGAAGCTGTACTGCGGTGGCTTCTAGCCCTTCACAGTTCCAATCCCGCCCTCACGCTCTCCAATCGTGTGATCATGCCTGACCACGTCCATTTCGTGCTCATCGTGGATTTCGACCGCGATCCTGCCTTCGACCTTATTTCCTTCTCCCAACGGTTCAGAAGTGAGGCAGGTATGGAAAGCACGCCTACTTTCCGCTGGGAGCAGAATTTCTGGCTTGTGCTTTCTTTTTCCCAGAGGCAGCTCGCAGCCATCCGCCGCTACATTCGCGGCAATCCAGCTCGGGCACTATGGAAGCAAGCACATCCAAACCGCTTCCAGGTGCTGGAGGGCATCCGCCATCCATCGCTTGATACGGCACTGTATTGGAGCGCAGTCGGCGATGCAACCCTGCTTGCCTCGCCCTTTCGCTTCCCCGTGCGCCTCACCCGCAAAATCCCCGTGGAGGGCCAAGCGGAAGCCATTAGCGAGGCCGTGGAGCGCACCCACTACGGAATGATTCCCGTATGGGGCTTCATCTCGCCTGCTGAACACGAATTGGAACGCCGACTACGCAACGAGCCTGCAGCACGCTGGATTAAGACAGTGCCTCATGGCCTCAAGCCTGGCTATGATCCTTCGCTGGAAGATAGCCGCGCTATAGCCGAAGGAAGGCTTCTGCTTCTCTCCTCCTTCCCGCCTGATGTGCCAGTTTCCCCCATCTCCCGCGCCAACTGTGAGGTTATGAACAGCCGCATCATCACCCTCTGCGGTGAAGCTGCTGAGCCAATTATAACCAGCCGATTATAACCAAAGGACGGGGGGGGGGGGGGCCCCCC
>JAFTAC010000497.1 GCA_017458805.1 Victivallales bacterium
GCGCGAACGTCACCTTCCATAACAGCATTTTATAGGGCGGCGTATTGAGTTCGGTCAGATATTCGCAAGCCTGAATCCCGCCGTTGGCCCGGATCACCTTGGCGACCACCTCGTCAAAGCCATCGACAGGCAGGAACCAGGGACCGCTGGTGTTGAAGTTTACGCACAGGGCGTTGCCGTAGGCGGGGGTGGTGGTCATTTTGGGGCGTTGCCGTTCGTCCAGCAGGCGGGTGCGGATTCCGAGGAAGTCCGCGTTGGAAGCTGCGGAAGGGCTTGAACCTGGATAGGTTGCCCCTGCGCAGTGCAGCCAGACCACGGTGGCGTGTTCACGCTCGAAACGCGCCATGAGGGCAGAGCGCTGTTCGGCGGTGAGCACGAGCGTCGGGAGCATCACATAGAGGCGATGGACAGGTGCGTGTACGGCCTCCTCCAAAAGGTCGTCGATGACCAGGCTGTGGAAAGGCGCAGCCAGTTCATTGAAGCGCTGGAAGGTTCCCTCGATGGCGGCGCGGAAGATGCCCGTGGTGGTGTTGGCACGGGAGTAGTAGAGGCTCTCGCGGTCGGATACGAGGGCGGTCTCCACTGGTATAAGCCCCTTGCTTCCAGGAAGCTTTGCCGTGACATCCAGTTGTTCTGCAATGAGCTGCCCCATGGCGGGCTCGTAGAAGCTGCCTGAGACGATGTCAAACCAGTAGGTCAGGGTGCCTGTGGCCAGCTGCATGCCCAGCACGCGGTTCATCTGGCCGACGCTCTCCAGCGCACTTTCCGCGCGGGCGACATACATCTTCATGTTGTCTGCTTCGGCGCGGGAGTAGGAGAGGCGCACGTCCTGCTCTGCGTAGATTTGCTTCCCCCGCAGGAGGAAGGTGTCCCAGGTCTGCATGAGACCGTCTGCCATGCCAGTGCGGCGGTGGGTGTAGCGCGATGGAGCAGAGAGAAAATCGACGTCGGGGCACCTTGCGACTTCGAGGAAGCCGTTGTGGCCCGTCATCTGGATGTTGAGGCTGGGGTTGCTGCCAAGTTCAGTGTTGTAGCCGTAGTAGAAGCCAGTGAGCCACTTGCCGTCTGTGGCGTCCTTGATGACACGTGCGAAGTGGCAGATAGCCTGTCCGAGGGCGTCGTTGCGGAACGTAAACCAGTCGATGACCTGCTGGTCTTTCTGAGGGTCAAGCATCTCTCCGCCGAGCGAGGCCTTTTTCTCGGAACCAGCAGGGGGCAGCTCTGCGGTTTCAAAGGTGAGGTTCGGCTGGCGCCAGGCGGCGGCCAGTGCTGCGTCCGTGGCGTATTTCCTGCGGAGGAAATCGCGGAAATTGCGGGTGTCGCAGGGGGCCCAGCCCGCCCAGGAGGGGCGTAGCTTGATGTCTTGCGCCATCCAGAACCACTCGCCGTTGCCGTTTTCCGCGATGCTCATTCCCCAGATGCGGTCCGCGTATGGCTTCCCCTTGAGGTACTGGATTAGCCTGCGGATGGGGACTTCCGCATCGGTGAGCCATTTCTTCGAGGCCAGGGACTGCTTTTCGCGGTCGATTTTGCGCGGACCTCCGTCGCCGTGCGCACTGGTCTCGTCGGGGTTGGCCTTGAGCCACCAGTCGGGCATGTGAGCATAGACATGGATGCAGAGGATGGCATCGGGGCAGACGGTGAGGAGTTGTGCCATGTCCTGGTCGAAGACGCTGAAGTCGAACTCGTTTTCAGCCTTCCAGAAGTCCAGAAAATCAACTTGCACGCGGTAGTTCTTGAGCCCCTGTTCTGCGGCTAGCTGCAATTCGTGGAAGCGTTTGGCACGCTGGGTGACAACGGTGTGGAAGAAGGTCGCATTGTAGCGCTTGCCGCCTAATACTAACGAAGGGTGCGGGGCAGAGCCCGCACCTCTCCATGCATTGTGCGGGGCAGTCTCCAGGCGTGCCTGCTGGATGGGGGGAGGGGCCTGGCGGGTTCGCTTCAGGTGTGCGAGCGGTGGATTCCCCTCCAGCACCAGGAAATCGTCGTCCAGGCGCAATGTCGCCTCTCCCTCTTCAATATAGGGCACGGGGTACTGGATGACGACCTCCTGTCCTTCGGTCCATTTTGCCATGTCTGGCGTGACGCAGAGGTTGATTTCCTGCTTGTGCCCGTCGGTGAAATCAAGGGCAAAGTGGAGGATGCGCCCAGGGAAGGGCGGCTGTTTTACTACGAGAACGCGCATTTTGCCAGGCGTGCTGTCTAGC
>JAFTAC010000498.1 GCA_017458805.1 Victivallales bacterium
AACGCGGCTGAAAACATCTGTGTAATCTGTGTAATCTGTGTAATCTGTGGTTTCTAAAAAGAAGTCTTTAGTTAACTACTCTTAAGGAACATAGCAATTATTCATGCATCAAGCCGCCCGTTTCCGGGCGGCTTTTTTACTTTTTGGGAATATTAAAAAATAAGTCTAGACTAATTTTTTTTGCTAAATACGATTGGAAAGAGAAAAAAAGAGCGTTATATTAAGCAAGAAAGCAAAATCAGAAAAGGTATTTCTCCTTATTCTTAGAAAGCTTTATTAGTCTGAACAAATTTAGGAGTTGCAGAGAATGTTGCCGATTGCGTTTGCGGAAGTTGGCGAGACGGTCGTCATCCGTAAGATTACAGGCGACGAGAAGGTTCGCCAGCGTCTTGCGGAACTGGGTTTTGTCGTGGATGAGGAAGTTACCATCATGAGCGCGAGCCACGGGAATCTGATTGTCAAGGTGAAGGAATCGCGGATAGCCCTCGGGATGGACATGGCAAACAGGATATTGGTCTAGTTTTAGTATTTACATAGCAAAAACATCAACAAGGAGTTGTCGTATGACACTGAAAGATGCATTGATTGGCCAGACGGTCAAGGTTGTCAAGTTGCAGTGCGAGGGGAAGCTCAAGCGCAGGATTATGGACATGGGGATTACGAAGGATGTCGAGATTACGGTCCGTAAGGTAGCCCCGCTGGGCGACCCGATTGAGCTGACGGTGCGCGGATACGAGCTTTCCATCCGCAAGACGGAGGCGGAGGCCATAGAGGTCGAGGCATGACGAAACTACAAAAGGAGGAATGACGACAATGGATATTAAGATTGCATTGGCAGGAAATCCGAATTGCGGCAAGACGACGCTGTTCAACGAGCTGACGGGCAGCAACCAGTACGTCGGCAACTGGCCTGGCGTGACCGTGGAGAAAAAGGACGGGCGACTGAAAGGTCACAAGGATGTCATCATCCAGGACTTGCCTGGCATCTACTCGCTTTCGCCATACTCGCTGGAGGAGGTTGTGGCGCGCCGCTACCTCGTCAACGACAAGCCTGATGCCATCATCAACATCGTCGATGCCACGAACATCGAGCGCAACCTCTATCTGACCACACAGTTGCTGGAGCTGAACATCCCGACGGTCATCGCGCTCAACATGATGGATCTGGTCGAAAAGAACGGTGACAAAATCCAGCTTGAGAAGTTGTCGGAGGCCCTCGGCTGCCCCGTCGTCCCCATCAGCGCCCTGAATGGAGACGGCTGTGCTGAGGTTGCGGAAAAGGCCGTCGAGGTCGCCCAGCTTGGAAAATGCGGTGAACGCCCGCACGTCTTCTCTGGCTCCGTGGAGCATGCCATCGCGCACATCGAAGAATCCCTGGAGTCGAAACTCGACAAGCGCAGTCTCCGCTGGTTTGCCGTGAAAATCTTCGAGCGGGACGAAGAGGTGCTGAAGGAAGTCACCCTTGACAAAGGGCTGCTTGACCATCTGGAGGAGCACATCAAGGACTGCGAAAAGGAGATGGACGATGACGCGGAAAGCATCATCACCAACCAGCGCTACGCCTACATCAAGAAGGTGGTGGGGCAGACCGTCAAGAAGAAAGCGGCCCCTGGAAGCCTGTCTCTCTCCGACAAGATCGACCACGTGGTCACAAACCGCGTGCTGGCCCTCCCCATCTTCGCGGTCATCATCTGGTTCATGTACTGGATTTCCGTCTCCACCGTCGGCACTTGGCTGACGGATTGGGCGAATGACGGCGTCTTCGGCGACGGCTGGTTCGTCGCCTGGACTACGGACAGCGCACTCTTCACATCAAAGGAGGTCAAGGAGCGCAACGCCGCCGCTGAAAAGGCGTTCGACGCCAAGGCTGCACTTGCAGAGAAGAACGCGGAATTCGACGCTGCAAACGAAGAGGCGAAGGCTGCCTGGCAGTTGGAGTGCGCAAAGGCCTGGGCGAAAGGCAAGCCTTTGCCTGAGGAGCCTGAATACGAGGAAAAGGCGACAGAGGCCGAGTTCGAACCAGAGACCTGGGAATCCGCTTCTGGCGATTTTAACGATGCCTCATTGCGCGTCGAGAAGTTCGAGGAGCTTTACACGAAAGCCGTCGAGGAGAACGAGGCGTTCGTGAAAGAGGCCGATGAATCCGCAAAAGAGGCAACAGAACTGCTTGCCCAAGCCATCGCAAAGAAGGCTGGCGAGGCAGGCAATGAGCAGACCGAACTTTATATCAAGCTGCTGACGCAGAACGCAGCCGACAAGGCGGCCCTGTTGACCGCCGCAAAGAGCGTCAAGCCCGCCGAAGGCAAGGCCGATGCAGAGCCAGAAGGCGAAGAGGAGGAGTTCAAGATTGAGTATCCCGAACTTGCCAAGTTGCTGAAGGTGCCTGTCTATTTCGAGGACGAAGAGAGCGGCGAAATCGACCACACGGAAATGGTCGGCTACGAAGCCTACCTGGAGAACAAGAAGGCTCTTGAGAACGAGCCGAATCCCTCCGACTACGGTCTTTGGATACCTGGCATCCCTGGGCTGGTGGAGGCGGTGCTTGACAAAATCGGCGCCAACGACTTCTTCAAGAGCCTGATACTGGACGGCATCATCGGCGGTGTCGGCACCGTGTTCGGCTTCCTGCCGCAGATTCTGATTGTCTTCCTCTTCCTGGCGTTCCTTGAGGACTGCGGGTACATGGCACGTGTCGCGTTCATCATGGACCGTATCTTCCGTCGCTTCGGCCTCTCCGGCAAGTCCTTCATCCCGATGCTGGTAGGCACTGGATGCGGCGTGCCCGCCGTCATGGCGACACGCACCATCGAGAACGAGAACGACCGCCGCATGACCATCATCCTGGCAACCTTCCTGCCCTGCGGCGCCAAGGTGGCCATCATCGCGATGATTGTGGCGGCCTTCTTCCCCGACAGCAATCTGGTGGGTCCGAGCATGTACTTCATCGGTATCGCCATCGTCATCCTGGGCGGCATCGCCCTGAAGAAGACAAAGGTGTTTGCTGGCGAGGCTGCCCCCTTCGTGATGGAACTACCCGCCTACCACATGCCCAGCTTCAAGGGTGTTCTCATCCACACCTGGGAGCGTGGCAAAGCGTATGCCATCAAAGCTGGTACCATCATCTTCTCCGCATGCATCGTCCTGTGGCTGCTGATGCACTTCGACTGGCACTTCAACCTGCTCGATCCTGAGAGCGCAGAGGGCTTGGAGCAGTGCATGCTGCACGACATCGGCCAGTGCTTCGCCTGGATTTTCAAGCCGCTAGGCTTCGGAAACTGGCAGGGGGCAGTGGCCTGTGTCTCCGCTGAAATCGCCAAGGAACAGGCAACCGCCACGCTGGCGTTGCTTTCGCCCGATGTGGCTGGTGGCACGCTCAAAGGCATCCAGGCGCTCTTTGCCGACATGGTCCCCGCCGCAATCGCTGATTCCGCCATGCGCGTGATGTACGCCAAGGCCATTGCGTTCAGCTTCATGGTCTGCAACCTCTTCTTCCCGCCATGCTTGGTCGCCATCGCCGCCACCTGGCGTGAAATGGGCAGCCGCAAGTGGGGCTGCATTGCCACCTGCTTCCAGCTGCTGGTCGGCTACTGCCTGGCTCTCGTCTGCTTCCGCCTCAGCGTCCTCATCTGGGCAGGTGCCTCCTTCGGCCTCGGCCAGATTGCCGCCATCATCATCATCCTCGCCACCCTCTACGCCGTCTTCCGTCCCGCACCGAAAATGGGGTAACGACGGCGCCCCCGCTGTCGGAGTGGGGGTAGCGACAGCGCCCCCCGTCGGTCCCATCCCCCCCAATTAACACCCAATACGATAGGGGGACGACGGCTCGCCGTCGCCCCCAAAGGAGTGTACCAATATGATAGCAAACATCATCATCGGTCTGGTCATCGTCTGCTTGTTTGTCCTGGCCGTCCGCCATGTTCTGAAGAAGCATTCAAATGGCGGGTGCGACTGTGGTTGCGGTTGCGGCTGCGATTGCTGCAGTGCAAAGAAGCAGGCAGACCCCAAGGCTGGCAAATAGCCTAGAACCTCTAGAACCTCTAGAAACGGATATTAAGATTCCCAACCATAAAAATCAAACAAAAAGGAGCAAAATCAAATGAAACTGAACAAACTGGCTGTATTCGCACTGAGTGGAATGCTGTTGGCTGGCACCGCCATGGCACAGGAGGAGACTGCCGAGGAAAACAACCGTCCCGCGTGGCTTCCCTCGCTGGAGCTGAGCCTCGACCACACATCTCGCTACATGTCCGAAGGGAATGTTGGCAATCCCGACCCCATCGACACCCTCAGCCTGACCGCTGAATGGGGCATCACGGATGAGTTCTCCTTCCACATCGGCGGCGTCGCCATCTACGACGAAACGAATGCATGCGACCACGACGACAATGTCGAGGAGTGGGACTGGCTGGCTGGCATCACCTTCAACCTGCCTGGCGGCATCGAAGTCAACATCGACTACATCTACTACAACTACCCCTGGGATGAGCACAAGCACAACGTTGACACCAAGGAGTACGAAATCGATGTCACGGCGACAGAACTCTTCCTTAGTCCTGGCATCGTCTTTGTCCACGACTTCGAGAACGACGTCATCAAGGCGAACGTGAACGTCACCTACGAGCAGGAACTCTCGTTCATCTCCGAGAAGCTCGGCTTCGAGTGCCCCGTCGAACTCTGGGTTGGCAACCACCAATATACGGGCAGCACCAGCAACACAGCCGTCTATAGCGTCTGCGTCCAGCCCACGTTGAACTTTGCAATCACCGACAACCTCTCCATCGGCACCTACCTCCAGATGGGCTGGGGCATCGACAGCAGAGTCCGCCGCGACTGGAAGGAAGATGAAAACAACAGCGCCTTCAACATCTGCTGGGGCCTGAACCTGACCGCCACTTTCTAATCTTACAAGCTCCCGTAC
>JAFTAC010000499.1 GCA_017458805.1 Victivallales bacterium
CATGTGACAGCAGGCAGCAAGAAGCAGTCGATATGCAAGATAGCCCATACAAGAGATGGTACACTTATTCCTGCGAGGCGAGACTGCGGAGATTCCACCGGGGTCTAAGAGCGTGGCGAGCTTGGCATAGGACACACTGTATACCTGGGAGGTCTGTGCCGTTCCGAGAGCGGTAAGGTCGGTCGCAAGCCGTGAAAAGGCAAGGGCTGACCCACGACGGTGCAGAAGTCTGACAGTCTCGTAGTAGCAACGAAGCGAGTAATGACCGTGGAGCAAAGGGGACTGCGAAGAGCCGTTTACCGACGGGAGACATTTGAGGCACAAGAGGTCATTATCAAATGGCAACATTAACGAATAATAAGGTCGGACAAAAGGGCCGTGACCGATGGCTTGGAGGAGCCGGATGCCTTAATTGGGCACGTCCGGTTCGGAGAGGGGCATGGAGTTTCTCTCAAAATATGAAAGGAGCTATCATGTCTACTCACAAGAAGAAAAACGTGATTGGCATGATCGTGCCGACTGTGGACAACCCATTTTTCGCAAGCCTCGTCTGCCACGCAGAAAGCATACTGAATGATAAAGGCTATGGCCTGCTTGTGTGTAACAGCGCAAAAGGCGTGCGATGTCCTTGTTGCAAATGATCCGCGGAAACAGAGAACCGAATATGGAGACAGTAGTACCAATCGCGGTACCAATATAGTTGGCGCTTTGCGGCTGACGCGGGATAAAGAAATCGTTCAGCACTCGTTTGTTTTGTGCGAAACGCGCAAGAATTCAATCAATTTTGCTATATATCAGGCGATATAGTTCAGAAAATGGCAAGTTCCCGGTTTTCCCCCGCCGGAGGCAAATCACCGATTGACGCGAATTGAAACAGTTCGTGCGCGGTCGTGAGAACAAGGACAGGAATCACTTCATAATCAGGCCCGAATACAATTTCAAGGTATGGACAGTATTTCGCTGCCTGCAGCACTTCCTCTGGATCTATCATGTCTTTCATTTTGAACTCAAGAGAGAACGCCTTGTTCTCTGTGAGAACCAGCACGTCGGCATAGATGCGTATGTATCGGGCTCGCTTGAGCCGAACCTCGAAGGCTATTTCCCAATCTAAGCATCCCTCATTCTGCAAATCCAGCAAATCATCAAATAAACGGAGCATCGTCTGGCGGCAATCACGGAACGAATGCAGAAGTCCGCGCGTGTCATTCAGATTTCTCCCAATGTTAGTGCAGCCCTCCACCATGGCAGTCATCCACGCGTCTTCGCTCAAAGTGGCAAATTCACGAACCAGTCCGTAGTAGCCGCAGAATTCTTGCAGTCCGCTGTGAGGACGAGACTGTCGAATGATGGCGTGCCACCGATACCCTCTGTCCTGCCAGTACAGCTCACCCAGCAAGGGTGAGCTGTATAGCGCACGGTTCACAGCCTTGCGATCTATACCGAGCACATCTGAGATTTCTTTTGCTTTGATTCCGTCGCTCCGACAGATGACAGAACATATCTTGCGCTCGGTGTCATTTGTTGACAGAAGAAAATGATTTTTCGCTTGCGAGTCCACCAGTTTGCGCATCACAGGCACTCTCCTCGGTCTCAGCTTCTGATAATTCGATTCTATCACACTTTTCGACAATTTTCAACCACTCATTTGACGAGCGGTCCAGCTTCTATCCGGGGCCACCAGATGCGGAAAAAGATGCCTTTCGGCACCTTTTTCCAAAGAAGGAAGATGGAGATGAAAAAGCATTGGCCCTTGCGATGATTAGGATAATCCTAAAATGTTACAATATTTGCGTGATATTGTTAAAAAAGGATAAAATATTTTCCAATCCATCCGCCAAAAGTCCGAATACCCACGCATACTTTAGAGAACAACTGGAGAACAGCATATGGCAAGATCACATCGCAGCGCAATTTCCTTTAGCATGGTGCATATCCCTGCGGAGCTCTCCTCGGCCACGCAGGACGACGATATCCATTTCAACCAGCTTTGCAAAGAGAATAGCGGCCGCATCAAGTACATGACGATCTGCGCCAGGCGCGGGAAAGAAGCGGGCTCATCCGATATGTTTTCCCCGCCTCCAGTGAGGAAACATGGAACAAGCCTGAAATGCAGGCAGAGCCTAATCGGGATATAACACTTCCCACCGCTTTTTATACTGTTCAATCAGATTGGAATTTTTCATTAGAATTTCCATAGCATAAGTCAAACCACGACTAAATGACTCAGAGGAATCTCCGCCAAAAGTGTGGCAGTACTCGTGAACGTAAGTTGCTATCGCGTCATAGTAGCGATCTTTCCGGAAGATGTTCTCCTTCAGGTATATTTCTCCAACTCGATATCGAGAAGCAAGTCCTTCGATGTTATAGGATAACTGTCTGTTTTTGAACAAAGTGGCCATCCCGTGATAGGAGGCACTTTGGTTTCGGATAATCTTTCGGATAGGCAGGCCATCTTCAAAAGAGAAGAACGCTTGATATAGGATCAG
>JAFTAC010000500.1 GCA_017458805.1 Victivallales bacterium
CCACCGATGACGATGATGTCCTTTACCACCTCGCCTACAACGATGTGATACCCCACGGGATGCCTAACGAGCTGATGGTTCGGCTGGCGGAGCATAAGCTGCCGACCCTTCGCAAGCTGGCGGCCTCCTGCCCCACGCTGCCGTTGTACCTGATGTCTCGACTTGCGCGGGACGACAACGCGCAGGTGCGGCTGGCCATCGCCTCCAACGAGAAGGCCTCTCCCTCCGCGCTGGAGCTGCTGGCGGAGGACGCCAATGCAAAAGTGCGTGCCGCCGCTGCCGAAACCATGGAGTTGCAGGCAGAACAGGCTCAGGCAGAAAAGATTGCAGCCGACCAGGCTGCGGCACTGGCTGAAGAGCAGGCGGCCACTCAGGTCGAGCAGACGGAAACAAAGGAGCCAGAGGAGGAACCCGAATCGGGTGTCAGCTCACTCTTCAAGCGCATCCTGACGCGCGTCAAACCAGGAAAACCGAAGAAATAAGCATCATAATCATAATATAGTTGGCGGCGGGCAACCGCCGCGAGTCTGAAAACAGGAGAAAACAGACATGGCAAAGACACCGATTTCAACAGCGCCGCTCTCCTTTATGGAGATTGTCATGCGAGCCGATGCTGAAACCATCAAGGCCGCCTACGAGGCGAGAGTCAAGGTTGACGGCCTGCTGGCGGAGCGCGAGGCTGCATACAGGCGCATAGCCGAACTGGAGAGCCAGGTTGACCAGATCATGGGCGAGCCAGGCGTGTTCACCTTCCCCGAACCTCCGCTGCCCGTTGCAGGCTTTGCGCCCAAGGCGCAGCCCGCCAAGAAGCCCACGCCGCCCAAGCCCGCAGCCGCAGACAAGGCGGTGGGAACTCCCGCCGCACCAGCCGACAAGGATGACAAATAACAGGTTCCATCATGACCGTTCAATGAATTGATGCGCAACAACGTGTCCATAGAGGTCATTGACCTGCTTCACCAGCGCGAGGCCGAGTTCATCCGCGTATGGGAGTGCGAACAGAAAATCAAGGAGATGCTCCCTGATTTCCCGATACCGCCGCCCCCCGACCTCCCGTCGCGCCAGAAGAGGGTCAAGCCTTCGGCCAAGAAGCCGCCGCAGAGTGAGGAGACTCCTGCCTCGAAGGCAAGCCAGGCCATCCGCAAACTGGTGCCTGGGGAGGAGAACGCCTATCGGCTGGTCTTCCTCTACAACAACGAGCAACAGAGCAGCTTCCAGCAGGACAGGGAACTTGTGCGCACCCTCGTCAACGTCAAGACAACAGACTTCACCATCCTCTCTGTAGAGACGGTCTCCTTCCAGGACGCTGAACACTGGACAACCATTGAAACGCTTTATCAAGCCTAACCTTATTTTTTCAGAAAGCTATGTTTTTCCCGACCAACTCCAGATACGGTAAAAAGAAATCCCTTGCCAGACGATTTGCTGACAGTGACTGCGGCTTTTTTCTCAGGCACCGCATCGTGCCGTGGCTGCGCCTGGTTCGCCTGCCGAATCTCCTGACGGCATTTGGCGACTCCCTGGCTGGCGCGTGCCTGGCCACCGCCTTGAGCGGCAAAGAACTCTCCTTCTGGTCCGTTTTGGACGTATGCTTTTGCTCTGTAGTGCTTTATATGTTCGGAACCATCCAGAACGACTGGTGCGATTTGCCTGAAGACACTCGTCTCCGCCCCGAACGCCCGCTCCCCAACCGCGAAATCTCCGTGCCAGCGGCGGCCCTGGTGGCCATCGCGTGCCTCATCGTCGCGCTGCTGCTGGCTGGGTTGACGGGACGCATCACCTTCATCATCGCGCTGTTGCTGGCGGTGGTCATCAGCACGTACAACTTCAAGTTGAAGCACAGCCTGGTGAGCGGTTCCGTCTGCATGGGACTCTGCCGAGGGCTGAACATGCTGTTGGGCGTCAGCCTGGTAGGCCTCACGCCTGCCGCCATATTCCCTGTCATCGGTCTGACCATCTACATCGGGGGTGTCACGTGGCTGGCCGATGGCGAGAACCGCCGTCAGATCCCCACGCGCAACATCTTCTACCCGTCCATCGCGCTGGGCGTTAGTTGGTTCATCACCCTGTTCTTCATATCAGGCAACGTCTTGTGGAAGGCGTTTCTGCCGTCGCTGCTTTGCATCGCGGTCGTCATCGCCTTCGCGCTTATGGCGGCCAAGCCACTCTACAACCGCTCCACCCAGCCTTCTACGATGCACAAGTTCATCGGCACCCTGATAGGGTTGCTGATTCCCTGGCAGGCAGCTTGGGTAGTTTTCGGGGCAGCGGGTCACATCCTTTTGGTGCTGGCACTGGCCATCATCACCTGGCTTCTTATGAAGCTGGCCAGCAGGTGGATAGCGCAAAGCTGACGGGAAACG
>JAFTAC010000501.1 GCA_017458805.1 Victivallales bacterium
ACAAACACTACATTAAAAGCTCTCCATCCCCTAAAAAGGAAAAGGCTTTTCAAGGCTAAATAAGCTCGAAACTCTGCGGAATGTTGTAAAATAATAGACTTACCGCTGAGTTTCTATGAAAATTTCACAAATTTTGCATAGAAACTCAGCGGTAAGTACTTTTTTACTTGACATTCCGCTGAGTTTATGCTATTTTATGGATGAATGTCGGAATAAATGAAACCATAGGAGAGACACGTATTATGCTGATAGGTCGTGAATCAGAAACGAAGAAACTAAAAGAAGCGTTTATGAGTTCGGCGAATTAAGGGATGAATACAGCCATCTCTATGCATCGCTTTTCAAGAATCCACAACAACACATTGCCATTGTGGCAGCCCTTGGCACAAAAAAGATCGGCATGACAAGGGAGGAATTGCTTAAGGCGACACGTCTTGCAGACAACGGCATGTTCAGCCAGACGCTCTCCGAACTTGTCGAATGTGGTTTTATCAGGCAGTATAGCGCACCAGGCAAACGGTTACATGATTCTCTTTTCCAGTTGATGGACAACTATACGTTGTTTTATTACAGATTTCTTTCAGATTTGGAAAAAGGCGAAAACTATTCCTGGAGTACTATCCAGAATACCCCCAAGGTCAATGTCTGGAGAGGCCTCTCGTTTGAATGCGTATGTATGGAACATGTCAACCAACTAAAGAAAGCTCTAGGCATTTCAGGCATTTCCACTAGGCAATACGCCTGGCGTTCCCATGTCAATGGCTCAATGCCAGGGGCGCAAATTGACTTGCTGATTGAAAGGGCAGACAATACTGTGTCAATCTGCGAAATAAAATATGCTTCTGGCGAATACGAAATCACGAAAGAGGAACACGCCAAAATGCTTCATCGGCGTGATAGGTTTATCGCAGAAACCAACTATAAAGGGGCTGCGTTTATCGTTCTTATTACCATTGACGGTGCCGTTCATAACGCCTACTGGAACGATATCCAGAACGAACTGAAGCTCGATGACCTTTTCCAGTAGAAGAAGTGACAAGTCCGCTCACCAGGGAAAACAGAAAGTTTCTTATAAAAACTGTTTTGGTGTGGTTGAAAATTTGATTTTCAGTTATATGTTATAGGATAATAGGAAGCACTTTAATATTTTCGTTTTAGCTTTCTGGAAACAGGCTTTGAGGTGAAAACAGAATTGCCTGTTCAAGAGACTGTTACGAAGATTTTGAATGCGCTTCTGACAAACAACGCAGCATCTCTGAAAGGAGGTTCTCGTTGTCAGGTATAAAGACGATTGCGCAAGCGATTGCCATATAGAAGGCTGTGATATCTTAACATACGCATCTTCGACGAAAGCCCGGCTTCTGGGGCCAGCCCCCTTGGTTGTGCATTCCTCGCATTTGCGACCTCTTATCTGTTGCAGCCCACTAGTTTGGATGAAAGGATGGTTGAAGAGCCCCAAATAGCATCTGCGAAACGTGCGATGCGTCGCGAATACAATGCGACCGTGGCAGGGTTTGCGGGCAAAAGCGCGGCTTCTTCGGCAATCGTCTCGAATCTGTCCAGCTCCGAATTGTATTCGTCTGCCCTCATGCTCGTATGCTTTATGCCTATGGAGTGTGAACCAAACATAATGCCTCTGATGATGCACTGGCTGACGATTGGACGCAGGCTTCTGCTGCCTGCTTTCGACCGCGAGAGGAAATGCTATGCATTGGCGGAGGTGCAAGGTTTCGACGAACGGTATCTGACCAAGGGCAAGTACGGCATTTTGGAACCCAGGGAGGAAATACCCAGGCAACAGCCCCCCTTTTCCTTTTCAGCACCAGCTATTTGGCTGGTGCCTGGACTCGCTTTCACACGAACCGGCCAAAGGCTAGGGCGAGGCGGTGGCTTCTATGACCGCCTGTTGGAAGGCGCGTCCGGCATGAAAATCGGCGTCTGTTTTGACTGCCAGCTGGCAGAGAGCTTACCCGTCACCAGGCAGGACATGACGATGGACTATATCCTGACAGAGAGCTGCATAACGCAATGTTCATCAAACTAGTAGCTCCGCTAGTGACTTGCAGCGCATAGACTTGCGCATTTTCGAGAACAAAAGGTCAGGTTTTCGGGGGTGCGCAGGGAATGTGCGGCGGGTTGCCAGTTGCCTGCAAAAAGAGGCTTGTCAAATCTTGCCTCAAAGGGTTAAAAATGTCTGGATTCATAACACTATTGCCGTTGGCCTCGTTGGAGGTCTTGCCTATTACCCTGTTGGGTATTATCGTCGTTCTGCTGATTCTAGTCATCGTGATGTTCGCCAACAAGAAGACGCGTCAGGAGGCCGACAAGGCACTCCTCGCGAAGGCGAACGAAGAGGCCGAGCTCATCAAGCAGAAGGCGACACTTGAAGCAGAAAACATCGTCAAGGAAGCGAAAATCCGCGCGAAGGAAGAGTTGATCAAGACGCGGGACCAGTTCGAGAAGGACACCGCCGAACGCCGCAAGGAGATTCAGCGCTCCGAGAACAGAATCGCCTCAAAGGAGGAGAACCTTGACAAGAAGCAGAACCAGCTCGATGCAAAGGTCGCCGAGATGGATGTCCGCGAGAAGGAGGTCAAGGCGCAGATCGAGAACCTGAAGGCGAAGGAAGCCCAGTTGGACGAGAAGCTCTCCGTGCAGCTGGTGGAGCTGGAGCGCATTGCGGGCTTGACGCAGGAAGAGGCGCAGGCGCAACTGCTTGCAAAACTGGAAGAGACGCTGGAAAGCGAGCGCGGAGTGCTCATCAGGCGCTTCCAGGAGGAAAACCGCCAGAAGCTCATGCAGGACGGTCAGGAGATTATGATTAACGCCATGCAGCGCTATGCGGGCGACTGCGCATACGAGCGCACCACCTCCACCATTCCGCTGCCGAATGACGAAATGAAGGGGCGCATCATCGGTCGAGAAGGGCGCAACATCCGCACCATTGAGGCCGCCACAGGCGTCAATATCCTGATAGACGACACCCCCGAGGCGGTGGTCATCTCCTGCTTCGACCCCGTCCGCCGCGAAATCGCCCGCCTGACGATGGAGCGCCTGGTTTCCGACGGCCGCATCCACCCCTCCCGCGTGGAGGAAATCGTCGCCAAGATGAAGAAGGACGTGGAGAACGAGATTCAGAAGACTGGTCAGGAGACGGTGCAGCAACTGGGCATCGCCCGCCTGCGCCCCAACCTGGTCACGCTCATTGGCCGTCTGAAATACCGCTACAGCTTCTCGCAGAACGTGTTGATGCACTCCATCGAGGTCGCCAACATGATGGGGGCCATCGCCGCCTCCGTCGGTTTGGACGAGCGGAAGGCCCGCCGCGCGGGTCTGCTGCATGACATCGGCAAGGCGGTTGACCACGAGGTGGAAGGCACCCACGCCATGATTGGCGCCGATCTGCTCAAGCGGGCAGGCGAGGACGACGAAATCGTCAATGCGGTCGCTGCGCACCACGAGGAGATGGAGAAGACCAGCCTGCTGGCGATTCTGGTGCAGATTTGCGACACGCTCAGCGCCAGCCGCCCAGGTGCCCGTTCGGAGACAACGGAGCTCTACCTGAAGCGCCTGGAGCAGCTGGAGACCATCGGCAACTCCTTCGACGGCGTGGAGAACTGCTTCGCCATCCAGGCGGGGCGCGAGCTGCGCGTCATCGTGCAGCCTGAGAAGATTTCCGAAGACCGTGCCGCCATCCTGGCGCACGACATGGCGGAGCGCATCGAGAAGGAGATGCGGTATCCTGGCCAGGTGCGCGTCTCCATCATCCGCGAGACGCGTGCCGTTGACTACGCGAAATAAGGCGGGGTGAATCACCATGGGGCCATCCGAGATACTGGAGCATATAGGCGAAACGCTTGAGGAGCAGGAAAACTTTGTCCTGCTCTGGGAGGAAGCGGGAAATGCCATGCCCTCGGATGTCCCTGATTTCCTGCAGGATAAGCAGTGGCAGGAGAGCATGAGATATGCGGGCTTCGATGAGGCCCACGTTGCGGAGGCGGCGGCTGTGGCGGAGACCATCCGTCGCGACCCCTTCCTTGTGCGCCTTGCCTGGCAGGCCTATTGGCGCAGCTATTGCTCAGACTCCCATGCCCTGAAGAAATGGCCGACGCTGGAGCCCCTGCTGGGCGACCTCTCTGGCCTCTTTTATTTTTTGGTGGGACTGGGTGGTGTGCCACTGGTGCGGGCGCATCATCGCCGCCTGGGAATACCAGAAGATATAACGCATGCCACATGCCAGCAGATACGGGTGGAATCCGTCGCCTTCTATGCAGGGCAGTACGGCAAGTTCGGTGTTGATTATCCACAGCTGGAGTGGCTGTCGCACTACACCCACGAGCCCTATTTCAGGCTGGGGCGACTGGAGTTCTGGCTGGAGCCAAACAAGGTCTGCAAGGCACGTGCTTTCCGACATCTGGCCACAGGGCGCACGGTCGCCCTCGCGCTGGACAAGACGCCCTTCTCCAGCGACGGCTCGATTTTCGCGGAGGAGAAGCAGCCACAGTGGCTCTCACATTACGAGGAGACCGACGACGCCTTCATCGGCAACGTCATCACGCCCTACGGAATTGGCACCCGCTGGCAGGTGGCCCTGCCCAAAACGGAGTGGAAGCTGGCGCTGGAGCCAGATGACCTCTGCCTCACCACGCATATCCCAAACGGGGGCGGCTTGACGCCGACTGCCTGCGCGGAATCAATACGCATGGCGCAGGAGTTCTTCCCGAAGTATTTCCCCGAAGCGCATCCCAAGGGCCTGGTGAGCGTGTCGTGGCTCTTCAACAACCAGCTTCATCAGGTGTTTCCGCCTGACAGCAACGTGGTCCAGTTTCAGCGCCAGTTCTACACCGTCCCGCAATCGTCGGGCCCCTGGAACGGCCTCTGGTTCATCTTCCTGCGCAGGGGCGCACCCGATTTCGAAAGCTGGCCGCGCAAGACCACGCCCCAGCGGCTCATATTGGACTTCCTCTCAAAGGGACATCACTGGCGCGAATCCTCCATGTTCCTGCTCTGGGAGGACATGAAGCACTACGGCACCAGCCACTACCTCTCACAGTGGCCCTACGCCGAACTGGGTGGCTTAACCTGTTCTGTGCCTGCCGCTTCAGCGGCGGGGGATTTAAAAAGATAAGGAAACAATCATGGCAAAAGCGACATTGTTGGTACTGGCTGCTGGACTTGGCAGCAGGTATGGTGGCATCAAGCAGATGGACCCCGTCGGGGCCAATGGCGAGTTCGTTTTGGACTACTCCATGTTCGACGCCGTGCGTGCGGGCTTCGACAAGGTAGTCCTCGTGATTCGCGATGAACTGGAGGAACCCCTGAAAGAGCACTTCAAGGCACTGGACGGCAAGCTGGAAATCGCATACGTCAAACAGCATCTGGATGACCTGCCCGCTGGTTTCACAGTTCCTGCTGAGCGCAAGAAGCCCTGGGGCACGGGGCACGCCATCTGGACGGCGCGCAACGTCATCGACACCCCGTTCGCCGCCATCAACGCAGACGACTTCTACGGTGCCAAGACCTACAAGGCCCTGGCCGACTTCCTGCTCAGCCCCGAATGCGACGCCAACACCTACGCCATGGTCGCATTCCAGCTGAACAACACCCTCTCTGAAAACGGCACCGTCTCCCGCGGCATCTGCGCGGCGGACGCCAACGGCTACCTGACCAGCGTCGTGGAGCGCACCAGCATCGAAGGCACGGAGAATGGCGCACGCTTCAAGGACGACGACGGCTCCTGGAAGCCTCTGACGGGCTTCGAGCCCGCTTCCATGAACTTCTGGGGCTTCGCGCCCAGCCTCTTCCCGCGACTTGAAAAACTGTTCGTGGAATTCCTGCAGGCAAAAGGGCAGGAACTCAAGTCGGAGTACTACATCCCCTCGGTGGTGGATACGCTCATCAAGCGCGGAGAAGTTCGCGCCAAGATGCTCCAGACCCCCGAACGCTGGTTCGGCATGACCTACGCCGAAGACCGTGCGCAGGTCGTCGCCAAGGTCAAGGAACTCACCGCCGCTGGACTTTACCCTGAGAAACTCTGGAAATAGTGGTTAGTGGTTAGTGGTTAGTGGTTAGTGGTTAGTGGTTAGTGGTTAGTGGTTAGTGGTTAGTGGTTAGTGATTAGTGGTTAGTACAATTAGCAATTAGCTATTAGCAATTAACCACTCGTATTCTACTACCCTCCACCCTACCCCTAATCTCTAATCCCTCTCCCTCTCCCTTATCACTAACCACTAATCACTAACCACTAATCACTAACCACTAACCACTAATCACTAACCACTAATCACTAACCACTAAACACCAACCACTAATCACTAACCACTAATCACTAATCACTAACCACTAATTACTAATCACTAACCACTAACCACTAACCACTAACCACTAATCACTAATCACTAAACACTAACCACTACAATGACAGTAAACATGAAAGCAATCGCGGCAGCGTTCGACCTGCGCGGAAACATGATATCGGCGGAGCCCTACGGCTCCGGGCACATCAACGACACCTACAAGGTCGTGGTGGACCAAGGCGGGCTGGAGGTCAACTACATCCTCCAGAGGGTGAACCAGAACGTCTTCCCGAATGTGGAGAAGCTGATGGAGAACATCCAGCGCGTCACGGCGCATCTGGGCAAGAAGATCATCGAGCGAGGGGGAAATCCCACGAGGGAAACGCTGACCCTCGTCCCGACCGTTGACGGCAAGAGCTACTACCGCGATGCGGAAGGCGGCTGCTGGCGCGCCTACATCTTCATCTACGGTGCACGCACGTATGACTTTGTCTCGGACACAAAACAGGCCTTTGAGGCAGCCAGCGCCTTCGGCAGTTTCCAGAAGCAGCTTGCCGACTTGCCTGGCGGCCCCGTATTCGAATCCATCCCCAACTTCCACAACACGCCCAAGCGTTTCGAGAATTTCCTCAACTCCCTGAAGGCGGACAAACTCAACCGCGCCGCCTCCGCCAAGAAGGAAATCGAGTTCTGCCTGGCCAGGCAGGACAAGATTGGCGCAGTGGTCAAGGGACTGGCAGACGGCTCCATCCCCACCCGCGTCACCCACAACGACACGAAAATCAACAACGTCCTGCTGGATGACACCACGGGCAAAGGACTCTGCGTCATCGACCTCGACACCGTAATGCCAGGCTCCGTCCTCTACGATTTCGGCGACGAAGTGAGAACCACCACCGCCACCGCCGCAGAAGACGAGCGCGACCTCTCCAAGGTCACCTTCCGTCTCGACCTCTTCGAGGCCCTGGTCAAGGGGTATCTGGAGGCCACCGATGGAATGCTGGTCCCCGCAGAACGCGACTACCTCGCTGAATCGGGCGCACTCATCACCTTCGAAATCGGCCTGCGCTTCCTCACCGACTACCTCGACGGCGACATCTACTTCAAGGTCCACCGCGACGGCCACAACCTCGACCGCTGCCGCACCCAGTTCGAGATGACACGCCAGATGGACGAGCAGCTTGACAAGATGCAGGCCATCGTCAACAACTAGCGGCGAAGAGGCAACGACGGCGGCCACGTCGTCGAAAAACCACGCTTTCTGCAAAACAAGCAACACATTACCCCAAAACAAGATACACCATTAAGGAGAAGCAATCCATGAAGACCCAGTTCAAGCTCATCACGCCGAAAAGCGTTCCCGTTCTGGACCCTGATTTCAAGCCGCCAGTGCTGGCGAACCGTGCGTTCATCAAGGAAGTCCAGGCTTCTGGCGCAGCCATCCCGCTGCTGATTGCCGTGGAGCGTGATCAGCACAGGGTTTCGCGCTTTGACACGCAGATTTTCGACATGAGCCATCCCCGCGCCGCCGCCAACTTCTTCTACGTCGAGCGCGTCGTGAAGTTTCTGCTGTGGCAGTTCGGCGGCTGGAAGGTCACCATCCACGGGCCGAAGGAAATCGTGCAGTACCTGCAGGCTTGCTACTCCGACACGGGCATCCGCTCCTTTGACGCGGAATTCTGGGGCGACCAGACCTACGAGCACGAGATGGAAATCGTCCATGCTCCGACGCCCGCCGACGTGCCCCCCGCCTACGACGGCGACAGCGCCGCCGTCAAGCTGGACTGGACTGGCTGGCGCATCGGCTTCGACCTGGGCGCCAGCGACCGCAAGGTCGCCATCGCCAAGGACGGCAAGCTGGCCCTCAAGGCAAATGGCGAGCCCCTGCTCTCCGAAGAGTACGTCTGGGATCCGAAGCCCCAGACCGACATCAAGTACCACTACGACCAGATCATGTGGATTCTGAAAGAGGCGGAGCGCGTCATCAAGTCCGTTGACCCCAACGCGGTGGTCAAAGGCATCGGCGGCAGCTCGGCGGGCGTCTATGTGGATGGCCGTGTGCGCGTGGCCTCCCTGTTCCGCGGCATCACCCCGCGCAGCCGTTTTGACGCGGAGGCGGCCCCCATCTTCAAGGAAATCCAGAAGGCCTGGGGCATTCCGCTCCGTCTGGAGAACGACGGCGACGTGACCGCCCTGGCGGGCGCCATTTCGCTGAACGACGGTGCAGTGCTCGGGCTTGCAATGGGCTCCTCGCTGGCAGGCGGTTATGTGGATGAGAACAAGGCCATCAAGGGCTGGATGAACGAACTGGCGTTCGCGCCTGTTGACTACAACCCCAGGGCCGCCGTAGATGAATGGTCCCGCGACTTCGGCGTCGGCGCCAACTACTTCTCGCAACAGGCTGTGGCTCGCCTCATTCCTGCGGCGGGCATCGACATGCCCGACATCGCGCCTGACGCCTTCCCGCTGCGCCTCAAGCGCGTCCAGGAGCTCATGGCGGCTGGTGACGAGCGCGCCCGCAAAATCTACGAGACCATCGGCACCTACTTCGGCTACAGCGTCGCCCACTACTGCGACTTCTACAAGACGGTGCGCCACATCGAGGTGCTGGGCCGCGTGATGACTGGCGAAGGCGGTTCCATCATCCTCCGCAACGCGCGCCAGATTCTCGACGACGAATTCCCCGAATACAAGAACGTCAAGTTCTTCGAGCCCGATGAACGTGAAAAGAGGCACGGCCAGGCGGCTGCCGCCGCATCCCTGCCTTTGGCGTAACAGGGCAAACAAGCAACTGCGGAGCATATAGCCCCGCAGTTGCGCCATCATAGGATATTGAATCATGACAAACCAGGAACGCGATACTATAATCAGGGAAAAACTGAACGAAGGTCTTTCGCTGTCGGATGTCCAAAAACTGCTTGCTTCGGAATATGGCATAAAGATGACCTATTTTGAGCTGCGGATGATTGTCAGCACGCTGGACATTAACTGGAGCAACCAGGAGAAGAAGCACACGCCAGCTGTCCCCCCTGCTGCCGCACAAGAGCCGCCCAAGCAGGCACAGATGAAGCAGGAACCACCCAAAGCAGTTCCCAATCCCGCGCCACTCGACGACGATGACGACGATGACGACGAT
>JAFTAC010000502.1 GCA_017458805.1 Victivallales bacterium
CCGAGGAGAACAGGTGCGGATTTGTCCTTGTTGGAGATGAAGTCGATGTAGGCGATTGGGACTTCGGGCTTGGGGTTCGTCCAGCGGAAGGTCTCGATGGTGAGGACGGCTCCCGCCTTGGTCTTGCCGTTCCAGGCAGGCTGGCAGTTGGGCGAGTTGATTTGCGCGTTCCAGTGGTCGATGTTGTTTTCCCACTGGAGAGGAATGTGCGCGGTGGTTTCATCCGCATAGTGGATGATGTAGGCGCCGAGGCGTTTGGGTTTCACGTTGGAGCGGTCGTACATGTGGCGCTGGAGCTTTTCGGGGCGTGTGGCTGTATGCAGGAAGGCCAGCTCCTGGACAGTGCCGCCGACAGGGATGTTCCAGACGCTGTCAGGGTAGCTTTTGAAGCCTTGACTGCTGCCTTCGGTCGCGATTGCGGAGTAGGTGCCTTCGTTGATGTGGTACGGGATGCCGTTGAACCAGTTCACGCCCTTTGGAATACTGGAAGCATCGTTGTCGGGATCAAGACCCATCCAGGGGGAGTTGGAGGCACCAGCGAGGGACATGTTGCACTTGTCGGCCAGGCTGATGGTCTTGAACTGCAAGGGGCGCACGGGCGAGATGCCGTCGAAGACCCGTTTGAAGACCTGGTCGGGCTTGTAGGCGAGCTGGTCGAGTGAGGAATCGTCCTGCTTCCAGGTGCGGTCGGCGCAGAGTGCGACGGAGGTCATCATATGGAATTTCTGGCGGATGGCGGAGATGCCGATCCAGGTGGTGCCGCCGTAGCCGAGGACATTCTGCTTGAAGGTCTCATCGATGAAGGGCTTGACGTTGTCGGGGAAGAACCATCCGCAGGTCATCACCTCAAAGCCTTCGTCCTTGAAGAACTTGACAGAAGGGAACTTGGTGGTTTCCGTGTAGTGCCAGTCGAAGATGATGATGTCTCGCGGGATTTTCGGAAGTCCCTCAACGGTGTTGTAGGGGGCCTTGCCGCCATTGCGCTCTTTCTCGAACTGGTCGCACCACATGCACATACGTAGCCCCTTGGAGGTGACGAACTTGTGGAGGCGGAGAACTTCGTCAGCATAGAAATCGGCTCCGCTGAGACCCTTGCAGCGTTCGCAGACAGCGATGGGCTCGAAGGTGCTTTCATCCATGCCAACGTGGTACCATTTCGCATTGGGGTAGCATTCGAGGTGCTCCTCGATCATGTCAAAGACATACTTGTGGATTTCGGGATGGTTCGGGCAGTAGTTCCAGTACTTGTGGCGTGCGTTCGGAGCGGGCGTCTGGTATTCGGCCATGTGGCGGAACTCGGGGCGTGCGGTGAAGTAGCTGAAGTGGGAGAGGCACTGCGTCATGGGGATGACATCCATGCCATAGAGGTCGATACGCGCGGCTAACTGCTTGTGCTCGTCCTTGGTCGGAGCGTTCTTCGCCCCCCAATTGGGGTTGCGCTCGTATGTGAAGCGGCTGTCGATCTGGATGGAATACCAGTTGTATTTGAGGGCTGCAAGGGTGTCGATGAAACGGAGGGCGTCAGGCATATCCGCGCTGGTGGCAGGAGCCATTGCATGCCAACCACGGTATTTCATGTTCGGCCAGTCCTGGATTTCGCCAGCGAGGAAGGCGAGGTTGCCGTTATCATCGTAAGTCATCAACTGGGCGAGGGATGCGGTGGCATAGACGAGGCCGCGGTGGGTGGTGGCGGTGGCTTTTGTGACCTTGCCAGTGGCCAGAGTATAGGCTTCGGCGCGCTGCCAGTCGGCTAGGGCGTTGAACTGCATCTCCTTCCAGAGGGGCTTGTCGGTGAGCGTCAGCACGATGTCGGCCTCTGCTTCAGCGGCTGTATGCGCAATTTCCGTGTGGAGCTGCGTCTCAAGCATTACCTTGGCTGCCTGGAAGGACTTTTTGTTGTTTGAGTAGAGCTTCAGCGGGGCCTTCAGGGTGATGACTTTCTTGGAGAACTTGGCGTTCTGGGGCGTGGGGACGATGAGGGCCTGTGGTTTCGGGGCGGGCTGCGCCTGGATGGCGGGCTGCTTGTCAAGGGTGCCTTCCGAGGGGAGGGCGAGGGTGGCGAAGCCTGGGCTGTCTTTGAAGAAGGTGGTGGTGGTGCGTCCCCAGGAGCTGTTGAACTCGCCTTTCTTGGTCTTGCGCGAGCGTGTCATGAGAATCTGGAACTGTGTGCGTCCCTTCAACTGCGCCTGGTCAAGCGGGATGGCGAACTGGGCGACCCAGCTCTTCTCCTGTTCTGATATGGCGGACTTGAACTCCAGTTTCTTTGCCTCGATGACAGACGCTGTTGTCGTCTTGGCGGAGTGCCAGTCCAGTGCGAAGCCGGCGGACTGCTCGGTGCTGACGACATCGGCGCACGGCTCGCCTGTGGCGGTCACGCCGATGTGGTAGGTGTTGCCTGTGGGGATGTCCCGCAGGAAGAGCTCAATGGTGTCGTTGGACCAGGAGCTTTCGTTGGTGATTCTGTCAGCCATGGTCGGTTCATTGGCAAGGGTTATGATATGGAGGGAGCCATTGCCGTAGGCGAACTTGGAGAGGGTGGAGGTGGTTGCGTCGGCTGTCTTGTATTCCTTGCCAAGCATATAGTAGGGTGTGGTTTTGTCGGCCTTTTCCCAGACGGGGGCGTTCCAGTCGGCGTCAAGCGCGGGCTCGACATCCAGCTTGTGCAAGATGGCCCTTGGAGCCTCATCGACGTTTATGAAGCGCACGTTGGTGAAGAAGACGGGGGCGGATTCATCACGCGCAACAAGGGAGAGCTTCAGGTTCTTGCACTCGGGGGAGGCTTTGAAGGCGGCGTAGGCAGTCTGCCAGCCGTGGGTCTTCTTGTCAAAGGTCATTCCAAAGGACTTGTATTTGCCGTCAGGCGTGAAGTCGTAGATAATGAAGTCCGTTGCGGTACCCGCGCATTTCACATCGACGGAGACGACGTAGTCACCGCCAGGGACAACTTTGCTGGGAAATGCGGAGATGCGGCAGAGATGCGGTGTTGATGGGGTGCTCAACTTCTGGATTCGGAAGCAATGGCGGCCATCTTCCAGGACGACGCCCATGGTGTTTTTCACTGTCTCTTGCGTGTCGTGGGTCCAGCCGACTGGAATGCCCTTGTCATCAATGCCGTCAACGAAATTCGGGTTTGGGATGAGGTTCTGCGCCAAAGCGGTGATGGTTGCCGCCAGCATGGTCAAGGTGAATCGTTTGAGGTTCATTTTGTATTCTCCTCTTTAGAGGTTGGGGATTAGGGGATAGTTTCTACGAGCGACGGGGGGCTTACGCCCCCCGAACCCCCGCCGCTAATGCGGCCTGGGGCTAGGGGCTAGGGGCTAGTGAGTAGCAGGCGGTGGTTTGGAATTAATGGTTAGTAACTGATGGTTAATGATACTAACCACTAACCACTAACCACTCTACTTCAGCAGGCCCTTGTGGAGGCGAGGCATGATGCCGATGACGGCTGGGTTGAACTCGAAGAAGACGAAGCCAG
>JAFTAC010000503.1 GCA_017458805.1 Victivallales bacterium
CACAATATGAATAGCTTATGTTAGGTGAAAGAGATTACATGCGAAGTGGATATGAGAAGCCGTTTTCGGTCATCATTCCCCTCATAGTCATCAACACTCTGGTATTTTTGGTCTGCCAGTATGGAAACAGCGGGAATGAACTTGTTGAATTGTGCGCGCTCCATCCCTATTATATCAAGAAACTCCAGTGATGGCGCTTGGTGTCATATACATTTCTCCACGGTGGATTCTGGCATCTTGCGTGCAACATGTGGGGTGTGTACCTATTCGGGCTGCCAGTGGAGCGGGTGCTGGGCTACAAGCGCTTTCTTGTGCTCTATTTTACGAGCGGAATCATCGGTGCGGTTACTTGGCTTCTCTTCAATTGGGACAGTAGGATTGGATGCGTCGGGGCCAGCGGCAGTCTGTTCGGGATCATGGTGGCCTGTGCCATGGCGTTTCCAGATGCAAGAATCATGCTGATGTTTCCCCCGATCCCCATGAAGATGCGCACCTTTATCATCATCTATATGCTTTTCGAGGTGGGCAGTTCCTTTAACATGAACAGCTCGGTTGCGCATCTGGCGCACCTGGGTGGTGCTTTGGGCGGTTTCCTCTACATGCGGCGCATTGCTCCACACAGTCGTTTATCCCAATGGTTCGCGGGGCTGTTCAAACAGAAAGCTCGTCCGAAGCCAAGCTATACCTACACACCGCCTGACATGGCTCCCTACAACGAGGATGACCAGATTCTGGACAGCGAAGCCTTGAAGCAGGTGCTCTCCAAAATCGCCAAGGAAGGCTATGACAACCTAACCACTGATGAACTGGTCCTGCTGAAACGGGCCTCCGAGGCCATTAAGCGCAAAAACCAAAAGCACTAAATAAAAATGACAAACTCGATTTTCTTCACTTGGAATGAGATACAGACTGTAACCCGTGGCAAATGGCTGCTTGAACCAACTGGCCCTGGCGCGACTTGCGTGCTGGATGACAGCCGTAAGGTACAACGTGGCGCGCTGTTTATGGCGATTGTCGGCGAGCTAGCCGATGGCCACAACTATCTTGGACAGGCCGCCAAGGCGGGGGCAGGGTGTGTCTGCGTTCAGCGCGAACCAAATGCGGAGACCATGACGGTCCTGCAGGAAAACTCCTGCGGCTGCCTTCTCGTGGAAAACTCCCTGAGGGCTTTTCAGCTTATCGCAAACGCAAATCGCAGACGCTACCCCCATCTGCCCCTTCTGGCCGTCACAGGCAGTTGCGGGAAAACCAGCACCAAGGAGATGTGCGCAGCCGTGCTTTCCGCACGCTGGCCTGACAAGGTGCTGAAGACGGAGGGCAACACCAACAACCACTTCGGTGTGCCGCGAAACCTGCTTCGCATCAACGAAGATACCGCAGCTGCCGTTATTGAGGCGGGCAGCAACCACCCAGGCGAGATAGCGGCACTCGGAGAAATCATCGAGCCCGTTTCATCGGTCATCACCTGCATCGGTGCTGCGCACCTGGAGTTCTTCAAGGACTTCAACGGTGTTGCAGAAGAAAAGGGCGATATTCTGGAAGCATCTTCACCAGATGGAGTTGCAATCATTCCCGCCGATTGCGCTGGATTGGATATCCTCAAACGCCATGCTGGAAATCGTCGTATCATCACCTTTGGCCTTTCAGACAAGGCGGATGTGCAGTCCATCTACGGCGGCATCACTGAGGGCGGCTATCGGTTGACCCTCATACGCCATGACACAGGTGAGCAGGCCTCCTTTGTGTGGTCGATTGGAGGCGAGGCACAAGCGGGAAACGCAGCGGCTGCCGCCGCTGCGGGCATTGCCTTCGGGTTATCCCTTGTGGAGGTCTCAAAGGGCTTGAAAAACTGCTCGCTCCCTGGTGCGCGCATGGCGCAGTCGGATGTCGATGGAATTCATTGGGTGAACGATGCTTACAATGCGAATCCAAGTTCTATGCTTGCCAGTCTCAAGTGGTTTCAGGAGGTCAGCAAGGATGCTCCGCGCAGGTATGTCGTCATCGGCGACATGCTGGAACTGGGGGAATCCAGTAGCAAAAGCCATAGGGATATTCTGGAGACCGCCTTGCAGCTCTTTGCAAAGCCGACAGACAAGGTTGTCACCGTCGGCCCGATATTTGCAGTCCATTCGCGTGAGCTGGGCGTTGAGTGCTACGGAAACGTGGAAGAGGCCGCCAGTCGCAAGTACGAAGAGGGAAGTTGGGTCTTCCTGAAGGCTTCGCTCGGCACTGCTCTCTATAAGCTTGTCCCTTCCAAGTGAGGTACTGATGTCGCAACGATGCTTCTACTGTCCTGACATGCACACGGGAAGCGTCATGCTCCCCGAAAACGAAGCGTTGCATGCATCCAAGGTCCTGCGCCTCACGGTTGGCGAGGGCCTGACCTTGATGGATGGCATGGGACATACGGCAAATGCCGTGGTTGAAACGATTTCCAGACGCGGCAACGAACTTGCCTGCAAGGTCGAAGAGATTTTGCAGGTCCCGAAGCCTCAATATGGAATACGCCTCTACCTCGCCCCCCCACGCGCCAAGATTATGGATCTGGTGGTGCGCTTTGCGACAGAGCTTGGCGTTAGTCGCATCACTCCAATTCTCTGTCAATATGGAGTTTCCAAGCCAGATGGATCCAAGGATAGCTGGCTTCAGACGGCTATTGTTGCCATGAAACAGTCACGCAATCCCTGGCTGCCCATTCTGGATGAACCAGTTGCATTCAACACCGCTCTTGCCTCCGCCACAGAGTGCAGTTTTTTGGGTGCCGTCCCATCAGCAGGAGCATCTTGCTCAACACCGAATCCCGAAGCATGCCGTCAAAAAGGCATCGCCCTGTGGATTGGCCCCGAAGGCGGCTTTTCGCCAGACGAGGAAAGCGCCATACTAGGGCAGGGGGCCTGCCCGTTGACCGTCGGCCCCTGCATCTTGCGCGTGGAAACCGCTGTACCTGCTTTGCTAGGTGCGCTTTACACGCTCCTTGGTTAACTTTCGTCTCCATCCTTTCCATCCCTTCAATCGTTTCCATCCCATTCCATGAAAATTGCTTATTTCAAACGAGTTATCTCTCCCGAAGTGGGGGCACGTCTTTCTGGCTACCAGATGGAGGACGTTTCCTTTTCCAAGTTGGACGACCTCTATATGACAGGCTTGCTGGCAGACGACGGCGAGCGCAAGGTGCTGCTGATTAGCTTTGACTTGCAGTGCTTTGACGAGGCCTATATACACAAGATTCGCAGAGAGTGCGG
>JAFTAC010000504.1 GCA_017458805.1 Victivallales bacterium
AGGCTGGAATCGTAGCCGACCTTGCCGACCATCTCGGGGTCCATCACCTCGATGGCCTCCACGTCGCAACGGCCGCAGATCATCTCCACGCGTGGGATGGGCGAGACATAGTCGTTGCTGATGAGGGTACCAGGATGTTCGGGGTCGAAGGCGTTCTTAACGCGGATGGGAATCCCGCAATGTTCCATCTCCTTGGAGGCCTTCGAGTGGATGGCCTCCATGTCCAGGTCGGAAAGCTGGTCGGCAATATCGAAGTTGGTATGGCCAATCACTTTGACCTTTTCTGCGCCAATCAGGGAGGGGTCGCCTGTACTCAGGTGGTATTCCTTATGAATGATGCCTTCCTTGGCTTCCGTGAGGACAGCAACCTTCGAGAAGGTGATTTCGCTGTAACCACGGTCAAATGAACTCATAATGCCTTCTTTGTAACGTACGTATCCCGTGACGATCGGCATTGAGGTGGCGATGTCGATTCCCTTGAATGCATTGATGATGGCGTCGTTGAACGTGGGCAGTTCGCGTTGTTTCCAGCCCGTCAAGTCCATCAGGACGGCGTTGATGCCGTGCTTCTGGAGAATCTTGACGGAGTTGAACGCGCTTTGCGCCTCGCCGATGGCGCTGAGCATCTCGCGAACGTCATGCATATAGGCCTTCTGTTCGTGGCTACCGAAGCCCCAGACCTTGTAGAGGTCGCACAGGTATTCACGGATGCCGCCGATGCGTTCATCGACAAATGCATCCGCTTCCTGGATGTCCAGCCCCAGGTCGATGAAGGTCCTGTTGATGCGCTTCATCTCTGTGCTGACCGCGTCCAGAGCTTCCTCCCACTTGGAGTCGGCGTTGGCGAACTTGCCATAGACGCCTGGCGTCCCGTTCTTCTTGTTCTCAAGCAGGAGGTTCGTGATGCCGCCGTATGCGGAGACAATGAAAATCCTGTTGTACATCTCCTCGGGTCTGCGGTGGCCGATGATGACGTTCTTGAGAACATCCCCGAAACGGCTCATGGAGGTGCCGCCTATCTTCTCAACTGTATGGATTCTGGACATTTGGATTCTACTTGCACTACTTGGTTGCTTTGAAAATAACGAGGTATCTGCAAAAACTTACAGATACCACTATAATGTAAGTATTCAACGGCTTTTTACAAATGGGCTAGTGGAAATTAAAAGGCTTAGAGATGTGGCGAGATGGACAGCATTGTTACAGGCACATCCTACCACGAGAAGAGCTCTTTCTCCATAAATATTTCCTGCTCAATGTCTTGGCGATTCCGTTTGTCCAGCTCCGTGTCAATTATGTCAACGCTTCCAGGAGGAACCACCCGAACAAGTGTCCACTCCGCCTGGGGGATTTTCGAGATGGAGACGCGGACAAGCTGCCCGTCGCGGAGTTTCCCGATGAATTGAGGAATGACATTTTCCTTGACGCGCGGCAGCCATTCGGGGTAGGGGAACTCCCCTGGAGGCTCCAGGCTGTTCTGACATACGTGCTTCACTTTTTCCTTGAAGTCCTTCGTATCCGAAGTGAATAGCTGGCGCCCCTCCTTGTCAAGCAGGTAGTAGAGGGTCTTGAACTCCTCTTCCTGCACCTTCTGGATGATGGACTGGAGCAGCTTGTGGTAGCAGAGTTCGAAGCCGACCACCCCGCGGTCTTCTCCTTGGACTGTCCTGAGCGGCAGCCAGCAGGCAACCACCGCATGCCCTGACGAGTCTGCATACGGCGGGCTCCAGAGGATGTTTTCGATGCCTTTGGTCATTTGCTCCTTGAGCCAACTGCACTGGAAATCATCTGGTGAAGCAACCGTTTCATACATGCCAGGATAGCGCAGTGCGACGCCGTTGTTCAGTAGATAGGTGATGTGACGCACCAGTGCGCCGTTTTCGCAAAAGCGGCGAAAGACGGCATCCGAGGTGAAATCGCGGATGTTTTCCGAGTCATCCATGCTGTCGCAAATGATGGTCAGGCCCTGCCGCCTGGATGTGCGCAATTGCCTGACAAAGGGCACAAGGCTTTCGCGAGGCATATCGGCGGGCTTGAAATAGGCAGCATCCAGAAGGGAGATTTTGCGGCTATAGAACGGGGTTTCAAACAGGTTGGGTGGTGGATTGGGCGAGTCCGGCGCGAACTCTTCCGAAAGGTAGAAGCTCCCCTTGTCCGTGCCTCGTTCGGGCGCATTCTGCTCGATGAGCTGGGCGGTGGCCAGCCCCTTGAGCTGCTCGCGGATGCGGAGCAGCTTGTTGTCGATTTCCGAGGCGAGGTCCTCCGTGACAAACTGTATTTTCAGTCGCTGCATCATCTCTAGTGTCACTTGCGAGGCAACGCACTGCTGGCGGCGGACACCGTAAAGCGCGAGAAGCGCGGAAGCACAGAGGATGCCAGCCAGAATCAGCGCAGTCGCATAGCGATGGCGGAAGAGAAAGCGCATCGTCTTCTGGAACAGCGAGTCTGGATAGGCGGAGACCTCCTCCTTGAAAAGCCATCGCCTGATGTCGGCGGCCAGCTCACGGACGCTTCCGTAGCGCTCGGCAGCATCCACTTCGCGTGCCTTTTCGATGATTGCCCGTAGCGCAGGCGAGAGACGGACCCTGGGGGTCAGGGGAGTGGATGGCTCGAAATCGCCGCTGCAGACTTTTTCAAGTATTTCCCTGGTTGATGTTCCTGATATGGGCTTGCGCAGGGTGACCACCTCGTTCAGGATCATTCCAAGAGCAAAGACATCGACCTGTGGCGTGGTCGCACCGTCATGAATTGCCTCGGGGGCAAGGTATGCGGGCGTGCCATCCACATTCCCCTTGCGGGGCGTGCCAATGGGGGCGGCTATTCCCCAGTCCATCACATAGACCTCTCCGTGCTTCCCCAGCATGATGTTCTCTGGCTTGAGGTCGCAGTGGACGATGCCACGCCCATGGGCGTATTCGATTGCGTCGCATACCTTAAGGAATACCTCCAGACGACCCTGCAGTGACTTTTCGTAGCGCCGTCCATTGGCCTTCGTCTCATCGTCCAGTTCCCGACGGCGCTTCAGGTATTCCTTCAAGGTTATGCCATTGACAAGGCGCATGGCCAGATGCAGGCCGTCCTTGCTGTCGGTGTCCAGGCTGAAGACGGGGACAATGGATGGGTGGTCAAGTTCCGCATTGAGCCGTGCCTCCGCGATGAACTTGCGAATGCTCTGTTGGGACTGGAGGCGTTCCGCCTTCAGTGACTTGACGACAACCTCTCGCCCCAGCACCAGGTCTCTGGCCAGAAAAACACGTCCAAATCCGCCCTCGGCAATCATTTTTTCAAGGCGGTAGCGCTTTCCGCTTTTCTCCAGTGAACGCCGAAACTCCAGTGAAGTGTCTGCATCAAGCGTTTCTTTCCCAATGGGATGCGCCATGTCTGGAATCACATCGCTGGAACGTCTGCCATCTCCACTTGCTTTGGTGGCGGGCTGTTCCCCGATGACAACAGTGGCTTCGATGGTCGATTTGGGAGGACTGGGTTGGGTCATTTGCACGCACTTGAGAGGTGTTGGACAGTTTCGGTGGTAGAATTGCTCATACCACCAAGTTCACAAGTAGCCCTGTCAAAAGAGAGAAGGCAATGACAAAGGCAAGATAGAAGACGAACGTCTTCAACCCCATAACGATTTTCAATGCCCCAAGATTGGTGATTTTCGTGGCGGGACCCGTAATCATGAACGAGGCTGCGGCACCGAGGCTCATCCCCTCGGCCAGCCAGTCGCGCAACAGGGGAATAGTGCCGCCTCCGCAGACATACAGCGGTACGCCGATGGTCGCGGCCAGCAATAGCCCATAGCGTTTCTGTGGACCAAACAAGCTGCCGACAAGTTCTTCAGGGACATAGCGTTGGAACAACGCCGAAAGCACGATGCCAAGTAGAAACCACGGACCCGTGGCCCGCAGATTCCGCCCCAGGTTGTAGAGGAACCGCAAGCCCGCATTGGGGGCGGTGTCGCGGCTCTTCCCCTCCTTGAAGCCCTCGAAGTTGAAGAACGGCTTGGCGCGGAAGGCATAGTGGACGGCAAGACCCGCAACGACGCCGCAGAGGAAGCATGAGAGGAGCCGCACGGCAAGGGCGGTCCAGCCCAGCGCCATGCTGTAGAGAATCAGTTGCGGGTTGAGGAGGATGGACGACATCATGAACGCCGCCAGAAAGTCGTCCTTGATGCCTTTCTGCGAGAAGGAGGCGCAGATGGGGATTGTCCCGTACATGCAAAGCGGCGAAGCGATGCCCAGCGCGCTGGCGGCAATCCAGCCGGCCGGGCCTGACAGTCGCTGGCCAAGCCGGCCGCAAAGGCGGTGGATGCCGCCCTTTGCGAAGACGGACGCGGCGGAGCCGATGACCATGCCCAGGAGCCAGTACCAGAAAATGCGCCGCAC
>JAFTAC010000505.1 GCA_017458805.1 Victivallales bacterium
ATAAGGAGATGATGGAGACCGCCAAGAAGGCGCTGCTGTTTGTGGCACGCACCTGGGACCCCGAGGGCGCCAGCAACATCCGCCGCTGCGACCTTCAGTGCGGTACTCTCCTGCTGGGGATGTGCTGGTGCTACGATGCCGTCTATTCCAATTTGACCCCTGAGGAGCGGGCGGATGTCGAGAAGGCCCTGCTGGCGCGCGGAACACAATTTATGGACTCCTCCTGCCCGTTCACGAGCAACGAGGCGCAGAACCACCCATGGGATCGTGCGCAGAAGGCGGCGTTTGTCGCGCTGACCCTGGCGGAAAAGAACGGGATGCGCGAATGGTTCGACTACATCTGCAAGCTCTATGCCTACCGCTTCATCCCCAGCCTGGGGTTTGACGGCGAGAACAACGAGGGGCTTGGCTACTGGAGCTATGGCGTTGGACTTCTGGTGCGCCAGGTAGATGCGGCAAAGCAGATCGCGGGCGTCAACTACTACACGCACCCATGGCTGAAGAACACGGCACGTTTTCCGATGTACTGCGCCCCCAACATGGGGTATGCAATGCCATTTGGCGACTGTGGCAAGCCGAACCACAACATGAGGGGCCCCGTCAACAAGCCCTTCACGGCGAAGCTGGCCATCGAAGCGGATGACCCGCAGGCACTTTGGTACTCGGGCTTCACGGGAACAGAGACGTTGTCGCCAAAGTCACCTGCTTCTCTCCCCCAGTCGGTCTTCTACCCGCACCTGGGCATGGCCTTCTTCAACACCTTCCTGCCAGATGCGCGTGAAAACGTGGCGGTGGCGTTTCGTTCGGGCAAGTTCTTCGCAGGACATCAGCACAACGACCTCAACACCTTCAATATCAACGCCTACGGGGACAAGTTGGCCATCGACGGCGGCTACTACGACTGGTGCGGCAGCAAGCACCACCAGGCCTATACCATCCAGAGCGTTGCACACAACACCATTCTCTTCAACGGCAAGGGGCAGAATGGGTGCAAGGAGGGGGCTGACGGCTATATCCTTGGCTACCACGACTGCGATGAATTCGGCTATGTGGCTGGCGACGCCGCAAGCTCGGGAGTCTATGGCGAGGGATTGCAGAAGTTCGACCGCCAATTGGTTTTTGTCAAGCCCGACTATGTGTTCGTCTATGATACGCTGGTTGCCAAAGAGCCTTCCACCTTCAGCTGGCTCATCCACAGCCAGACCGAGAAGCAGATGGAGTGCCACTTGGACGGCTCTTTCACGATACGCCGCCCGAAGGCCCGCCTAAACGGCATGCTCTATGCCGATACGCCCTTCACCTTTAGCGCAGGCGAAGCCTATACGGAAATGCCTGTCAATGGCTACTCTGTTGATCCCGTTCCTAAACGCGAACTGGAGTGGACTCTTACGGGCAAGAACAGGACTCCTGTGAATGCGATGCACTACCTTGCCGCAATGAGCATCCAGAAGGCTGAATGGCCTGATGTTAGCGGTGTCTGGGAGAAGCTGGAACTGCCACAGGGCGGTGTTGCTATCCGCTGCAATGCCTGCATCGTCCTTTTCAAAGGTGACGCCAAGGAGGCCGAGGCCTTTGGCTTGAAGAGCGACGGCACGGCTGCTGCAGTCCGCCTGGAGGATGGGAAGGTTCGCAGTGCATTTGCCGTCAATGCAACGCGCCTGGAGTATCGTGGCAAGGTGTTGGCCACCTCGCTGCAAAAGGGGAACCTCACAGTCAGCAAGCCTGTCATGGAGGAGCGCAAGATAACAGTCACGCTGGATGGCAAGCCACTTGACAGCGAGAGCTATCTTTTCGACTATGCTGGCGGCCATTGGGTCTGGCATCTCTCCACCCTGCTGGAGTTTGAGACCGGCAAGCGGCTGCGCGTCAAGGTCAAGCAGCCCAAGCTGGGGCTGTTTTCCAGATTCTTTGCGAAAACGCCTGCGGCGGGCCTGCTGAATGTGCGCCTGGCAAACGAAAGGCAGGAGAAGGGGATGACTGTCAAATCCGATGAGGAGTTCTATCTGCCGTTGCTGGCGGGCAAGTCACTTCTTTCCATCAGCAGCGAGGATACCCTTGTCGGTGAATCTATCGAGTTGCAGACGACTGACAGCCGCATGGTGCCCTGCGAGATGAAGGAGGTCGGCTGGCAGCCCCCGCAGGGGGCTATTCTCCATGAGGCGGAGGTGATAGCCTCCCAGGAGACGCTGGAGGGCAAGTCCGCGAAGGTGGCGGTGCGCGAATCCGCCTCTGATGGCAAGGCGAGTGTCGGCTGGGACATCGACGGTCAGGCAGGCTCGTGGACAATCGCCATCCCCGAGGAGGGCGACTACCAGCTCTTCATCCGCACGGCCAGCACCAACTACAAGCTCATCGTGCGCGAACTTTTTATGGACGGTGCGAAGTTCTCGACGGAGTTTGACGGCGTCTCCTGGGGGACGACGGGCGGCTTCGGCTACTCCCCTGCCGAATGGCGGTGGGTTGCCGTGCCAGGCACCATCCACCTCAAGGCGGGCACCCACACGTTGGGCTTGGCCGTATATACTGGTTCTTCGAACTTGGATGTTTTTGCTTTTGTAAAGAAATAAAACAGGAAAACGACAATGAACGTAAACACAAAGAGATTTGCAATTTGCGGGGCTGCCCTCTATGACGGCTCAGGAGACAAGCCACGCGTGGCGGACATCTTGGTTGAAGGCGAGCGCATCAAGGCCGTCGAGGCCCCAGGCGTGCTGGATCTGAAGGACACGGAAATCATCAGCGCGCGTTCGCTGGCGGTGGCCCCTGGCTTCATCGACGTCCACGCCCACTCCGACACCACCATCATTGCGCGTCCCAACGGTGAGAGCAAAGTCTCGCAGGGCGTCACGACGGACATCGTCGGCAACTGCGGAAGCTCCGCCGCCGTCAAAAAACGTGAATACATGGGCTACGAATGGGAGGATGTGGAAAGCTATGGCAAGGCGATTGACGCCGTCTGCCCCGGCCTCAACATCGCTACCCTTGCGGGTCATGGCAGCATTCGCGGAGCCGTGCAGGGGGACGAGGACATCCCCATGACCGACGAAACCCTCAAGAAGATGCGCGCCCTGCTGGAGAAGTCATTGGAGCAGGGGGCCGTCGGTTTCTCGTCTGGCTTGATTTACATCCCTGGCAAGTTCTCCAAGACCGAGGAGCTTCTGGCGCTGGCGCCTGCCCTCAAGGGGACGCGCAAGCCATACGCCACGCACATGCGTTCAGAGGGCAACCAGCTCATTGAGGCGACGCAGGAGGCCATCGCCATCGCAAAGGCGGGCGACGCGCGCCTTCAGGTGAGCCACATCAAGACGTCTGGCCGTGACAACTGGCAGAAGTTCGACACCCTGATGGCGACACTGGCGCAGGGGCGTGCCGACGGTCTGCAGATTACCGCCGACCGCTACCCCTACATCTATTCGCGCACGGGCTTGCGCATGACCCTGCCAGAGCCCTTTAACTCCATCCCTGGAATCGTCAAATATTTGAACGAGCACCCCGAGGCGGACGATGAAATCAAGGCACTTTGGAAGAAGGGCGTCAAGAGGGCCAACTGGGACAGGATTGTCCTTTGCTACACGAACAACAACGCTGCTCACGAGGAGTACTTCGGGCTTGATTTCGTCACCATCGGCAAGAAGATGGGCAAGACCCCCGAGGACGCCTATCTGGACATCCTGAAGAACGCCACCAACTCCCAGGCGATGTACGGCTCCATGTCCGAGGAGAACCTGGAGCGGTTCATCCAGCAGCCCTGGCTGATGCCTGGTAGCGACGGCTATGCGATGGGGCCCGACTACGAGCTTCAGCACGCGCATCCGCGCTCGTTTGGCACCTTCCCGCGCTTCTTCAAGTATGCTGCCAAGTTTTTCGACTACGAGGAGGTAGTGCGCCGCATGACCTCGCTTCCCGCCTCCGTTTTCAATCTGAAGGAGCGCGGGCGCGTTCTGCCAGGCTACTATGCCGACCTCGTGCTCTTCGATCCCGAGTGGATGAATGCGGAGATGGACTTTTCGGACATGCATAAGTTCTCCACGGGCGTTCTCAAGACCTTCGTCGCGGGCGGTCTCGCCTACGACCGCGCCAACCCCGACTACCACGGCCGCTTTGGTCGTTTCATCAAGGCGTGAGCTGCATCAAGAGGCGTAATTGCATAACCCTAGAGGTAATTTCAAAACTAGCGCATTTCGCGCTAGTTTTGAAATTACCTC